>PKSZ01000365.1 GCA_002869425.1 Marinilabiliales bacterium | reverse complement strand
TTCATACACATTCACATGGAGTGATACTCAAAATGGAACAACAGCTTCCAACCTTTGTACTGGTACTGTTACGGTTACGGTTACCGATGGTAACGGATGTACTGCTAACACATCAGCTACAATTAATGAAAATACTTTATTGGAAATTACATTAGATGCTACCACAGATGTATCCTGTAATAGCCTTTGTGATGGTGACGCTACCGTTTCTGCTTCAGGTGGTGATGGTTCATACACATTCACATGGAGTGATGCTCAAAATGGAACTACGGCTTCAAATCTTTGTGCTGGTACAGTTACAGTAACAGTTACTGATGGAAACGGATGTACTGATAATACATCTGCTACTATTATCGAGCCAACGCTTTTATCAATCACAACCAACTCTACAGATGTTGCTTGTAACGGAGGTACTAATGGATCCGTTTCAGTAAGCCCAACAGGTGGCACAACACCATATACCTATAACTGGGATAACGGCGCTGGAACAACGGCAAGTTCTACTGGTCTGGCTGCTGGCACATACAATGTAACAGTTACAGATGGAAATGGTTGTGTTGCAAATGGCTCTGCTACTATTAACGAAAATCCATTGCTAACAGCAAGTATTGATGCAAGCACAGACGTTTCTTGTAACGGTCTTTGCGATGGTGATGCAACGGTTACTGCAGCTGGTGGAGAAGGAACTTATGAGTATATTTGGGATGATGCTCTCTTCCAAACAAATGCTTCAGCTACATCTTTGTGTGCAGGAACATACAATGTAACGGTTGAGGATGGAAACGGATGTACAGCAACTGATAACATTACTATTAATGAAAATCCAGCCTTAACAATAACTCTGGATGGTACAACTGATGTATCATGTAATGGACTTTGCGACGGTGATGCTACCGTTTCTGCTGCTGGTGGTGATGGTTCTTACACATTCACATGGAGTGATGCTCAGGTTGGAGCTACAGCCTCAAATCTTTGTGCAGGTACGGTTACAGTTACAGTTACCGATGGTAACGGTTGTACTGCATCTACTTCAGCAACTATTAATGAAAATAATGCAGTAGCTGCATCAATTTCATCCTCTACGGATGTAACTTGTAATGGAAACGCAAATGGATCTGCAACTGTTGACCCAACAGGTGGAGATGGAAACTACATATATGTATGGGATGATCCAAGTAATCAAACAGATCAAACTGCTTCTGGCCTAAGTGGAGGAACATATAATGTTACGGTTGAAGATGGAAATGGATGCCAGGCGACTACTTCTGTTACGATAATTGAAAACCCTGTTGTTACAGCTGTAGCATCAGGAACTGACGCTCAATGTAATGCTGCATGTGACGGAACAGCTCTTGTAACTCCGGGAGGTGGTGACGGCACATATGAATATGATTGGGATGACACTGGGTTCTCAACAGATGTGTCAATATCAGGTCTTTGTGCAGGAACTTACAATGTAACAGTAACCGATGGTAATGGCTGTTTTGCTACTTCATCTTACACAGTTGCAGAACCTGCCGCTATGGTTCTTACTCCTTCCAGTCTTGCTGCTACATGTGGAAATCCTGATGGAACAGCATCTGTTTCTGTTGCAGGAGGTACCAGTCCTTACACATACGATTGGTCACCTGATGGTTTTACAAATGATGGTTTTGATACTTACGAAGACCTAACTGCAGGAGCATATGACGTTGTTGTAACAGATGCAAATCTTTGTTCATCAACAATTACAATTAATGTAAACGACCTTGGATCTCCAACAGCAACAATATCTGGAAGCACAAATGTATCATGTAATGGCCTTTGTGATGGAGATGCAACAGTAAATATAACGGGAGGAACTGCTCCTTACACACAATTATGGAATGATCCTTCAGCTCAAACAGGTCTTACTGCAAGTGGACTATGTGCAGGGTCGGTAAGTGTAACGGTTACAGATAATGTAGGCTGTATTGCAACAGCATCAGTATCAATTACACAGAATCCGGTTCTTGCAGCTTCCATTACAGGTAGTACAGATGTTTCCTGTAACGGACTTTGTGATGGTACTGCTACTGTTTCTGCAAACGGAGGTACGGGTGCCGGAACATTTGATTTTGAATGGAGTGATGGCTCTTCTCAAACTACAACTACAGCTTCTGCTCTATGCGCAGGATCTTATGATGTTACAGTAACTGACGACAATGGTTGTTCGATCACCAAGACGGTTACAATTAGTGAAAATCCATTATTAACAGCTAGTATAGATGCAAGTACTGATGTTACATGTAACGGCATTTGTGATGGTACTGCAACAGTTACTGTTAACGGAGGTACCGGTGCTGGAACTTACATTTACTTGTGGGATGATCCAGCTCCTGCACAAACAGTTGCCGGAGCTACAGCATTATGTGCAGGTACATTTACTGTTACTGTTACGGATGGAAATGGCTGTGTTGCTTCAGACAATATTACAATTAATGAAAATCCTGCAGTTACTGCATCAATTTCTGGCTTTGCCAATATCACTTGTAATGGTGCATGTGATGGTGAAATAACAGCATCTGCCGGAGGTGGAGATGGAAACTATTCATATGTATGGGATGATGCATCAACACAAACTACATTTACAGCTAGCGGACTTTGTCCGGGAACATATAACGTCACTGTATCAGATGGATTAGGTTGTACTGCGGTTGCTACACAATCAATAACTCAGAATCCAGCATTAAACGCATTAATAACTGGAACAACAGATGTTTCATGTAATGGTCTTTGTGATGGTAGTGCCACGGTCTCTGCTAGTGGAGGAACCGGTGCAGGAACATTTGACTTTATTTGGAGTGATGGTTCTTCTCAAACAACAACTACAGCTTCAGGATTATGTACAGGATCATACCAGGTTACTGTAACCGATGATAACGGTTGTGAAATTATCAAACCGGTTACCATTAATGAAAATCCATTGCTAACAGCAAGTATTGATGCAAGTACAGATGTTACATGTAACGGTCTCTGTGATGGTGATGCTACAGTTACAATTGCAGGAGGTGACCTGAACTATACCATTGAGTGGAGTGATGGTCTTTCACAATCGACAACTACAGCCACTGCTCTTTGTGCCGGTTCATATGATGTTACAATAACAGATGGAAATGGCTGTATTGCGACTGACAATATTACGATTAATGAAAATCTGGCAGTAACTGCCAGTGCTTCTGCTACAGATGTATCTGTATTTGGCGCATGCGATGGAACAGTAACTGCTGCTGGTGGCGGTGGAGATGGAAGTTTAAGTTACGAATGGGATGATGCAGCAACTTCAACCGATGCTACTGTATCAGGTCTATG
>PKSZ01000055.1 GCA_002869425.1 Marinilabiliales bacterium | reverse complement strand
TCGCATCAATTGCTGGCCACTATTCTGAATAATATTTACATAGTGTTTCCGTTTATCATCGCTAATATTTTCTTTATTTAACAAGCTTGTAAATCCCATAATACCATTCATGGGGGTACGGATTTCATGGGACATATTATTGATAAACTCCGTTTTTAAGCGATCGTTTTCTTCGGCTTTTTCTTTGGCTAGCTTTAGTTTAGTTTCATTTTGTTTGTTTTCGGTAATATCACGATTCACACCAATCATTCTTTCTGCCTTACCTTTAGAATCCCTTAGCACCAATGCATCCGCTTTAATATGCAATAGTTTACCATTGGGATGCAATACGCGAAAAGTAGTGTCGAAATTGCTATTTCCTTCAAGAGCCTCGTTGCATTCCATAATGGCTCTTTCTTTATCTTCCGGGTGAAGGCCATTGGTCCATGCATCGAGTGTTTTTACAAAATTTTCTTTTTTTACACCATACAGTTCAAACATTCTGTCATCCCAAACCATGCTGTTTTCTTTTACATTCCAGTCCCACACGCCAAGATTTGCAGATTGGGTTGAAAGCTTTAAGCGCTGTTCACTTCTCCTTAGCGCTTCTTCTGCTGCTCTCTGTTCTGTATAATCTTCATTACTGGCCAACACTCCAACAACATCATCATTTTCAATAATGGGCACAAAATAAAAGTTTACAATTGCCGTTTTGTTCCACTTACTTACATATTTAACTTCCCCTGAAACTATTTCTTTATTTTCTATACATTGCTTAAGTTTACCGGTATACCCAATATCAATTAACGGTTGAAATTTAAAAACATTTATTTCCTGTGTTTTCTCTTTTGATGGTGAACCCAGAATTTTTACCATGGCAGGATTCATTTCCAATATCTCCCCTTTTGTGTTGATATAAAATACTCCGGATTGAAGATGCTCTACCAAAGCTGAAAATCTATTCAAAGAATTCCTCAGGTCTATTTCTGCTTTTTTTCGTTGGGTTATATCTGTTGACAAAACCAAAGTATAGCTATACTTCCCTTTCTCATTTTTTACAGGTACCAGCATATGATTATACCACATCTTATTTCCTTCTATGTCCGAAAGAATTCCATCGATCTGAACAATTTCGCCGCTTTCCTTAACCTCTTTCAGCTTGCTGCTCATTAGCTTTTTAAAAGGTTCAGGAAAAAAATAAAAAGGGTACGGGGCATTGTAGAATTTATTTACATCACCCACTTTTAGCTCCTTAACGCCTGATTCACTCATGAATTGCAGGTTGAAATTTTTGTCCACTTTTTTTGTACAAATGGGGGAATTCTGAATCCATGTTTGCAGTTCTATTTTATTATTCCGAATCTCTGCTTCTGCCTTTTTTCTTTCTGTAATTTCATTGAATGAAATAATTATACTGTCGGGAATAGATTGAATATGCAACTCGCAAATTTTCACAGAACCATCTTTGCAGGTAATTTCATATTCGCCGGCATTAATTGTTTTTCCTGTTTCTTGTGCTTTTTCAAAGAAAGGCTTCCATTGCTCAATAACTTTTTTTCGATATTCCGTGTCAGGATATGCCAAGTTGTACCACTCGGAAACAATTTTGGGTGCATATCCGAATCTTTCCAGTGCGCTGCGGCTCCAATACAGAATATTTTCATCTAATGTATCTACTACAGCAATCGGAAAAGGACTCCCATTAATTATTGCATCTAATCGTAATTCACTTTCTTCTGTTTTTTCTTTGGATGCATTCAGCTCCTCATTAGCCTGCCGTAACTCCTCATTAACAGCCTCGTACTCTCCATTTATTGCTTCGTACTCTTTGTTTTTATTTATTAGTTCTTCCTTTGTTTTAAAGAGTTCAGCATTTTGACGTTCCCGTTCCAATAGGATGCCATAAGTAGAAACAAAAGGCTCAATAAAATCGATAGTTTCAGAATTATATCCATTAGGATTATTTGCCACTGCCATTATACCAATAATCTTTTCATCGTTTCCTTTAATGGGTAGACCAAGAAATTTTTTCAACGAAGGATGTCCGCTATTTTTGGGATATCCACCTCTGTTCTTATCAGTATCAGGCTCATCGGAGATATAGGGTTTGCCGGTTTTAAATACTTGTCCCCAGATACTGTTAAAATTATCAAATTCTAAGCCTTTTTCTTTGTTCTGCTTGTAAAATTTCCTTGTTTCATCGCTCCATGCAATATTGGTTATTATGTGCGATTTTATAAAAGGTGTACCATCTTGCCTGTAAAGTAATTCGCATATAAATCCAAACTCACTGTTTGTTAGCTGGAGTAGGCTCTTTAGTGATTCTTCGCACCACCCATAACTCATACCATTTTTGATATAGTGGTTTTGCATTAAATATATGGCTTCTAAAAGCTCATTCTTTTTTACTAGATCCTGACTAAAAATATCTTGTTTGGTTTGCATATTTATTTTTATTTATCTGGCTTTATGTTTAATTTTTCTCCGGGTTTTTATTTCAAATAATTACGAGTACTAATAACAGCAGGATAACTATTTTAATAATTGCAAATTATTTATAATTAAAAGACTCCCATACAGTCATTCTACTTTTGTATTTACAATTGAATCTGCTGCAAATAATCATGTAAACTATAGATTTAAAGGTAAGAAAATATACAAAGTATTATTTAATTATCCATGCATAATGGACAATAATAAGATGAAAATAAATAGCATAATTCAATAAATTAATCCATTTATATGCAATCTAAGATCTATAGAAATTGCATAATTTTTCCTAGTTAATATAGCCAGGACGGTATCCTTGCAGAGAAGACATTACGGATACTGCTAGCAATGTGCTCATTACACATAAATCGCAGTTGTTGTTTCTTTTGTCAAGAAGCTTTAATATGTAAAAACTTACATTCCTGAACTGGACAAAATCTGTCAGATTCTTTTTCATTATTTAAGTATTTATATACCAATAAAGACATACGAAAAAACCCTTATAAATACAGCGACCAAAAAAACAGACTCCTATCAAATTATAAATACCTGCTATTTTCACAGCTCCATACATTGAAATTTTTCAAGAAGAAAAACAGGAAACAAGAATCTATTATTACTGCAAATTGGTGTTTGTATGAAATATTTTTCATCAATTCTATTGTGGTTTCATCTGTTTTTACAAACTTTGCATTCTATTAATGTAGATATTTAGATACATAATTATGAATATTGTATTTTATTCCCTGGGTGGGCTTGTACTTGCATTCATTCTATTAATTGTAATTAATTACAAGAAAATGAAGAATGCTCCTGATGTTCCGGCAAGCAAGAAAATTGCGAATCTAACCAACAAAAATTTNGTTGACTTCTGGGCTCCTTGGTGTGGTCCGTGTAAAGTATTGAATCCAATTCTGAATGATATTGCAGAATCAGAAGAAGGAAAACTCTCCGTTGGCAAGGTGAACGTTGATAACCAACAGCAATTGGCAAAAAAGTTTAAAGTTCGGAATATTCCGACCATGATTTTATTTGAAGATGGTCAACCGAAAAAGCGGTTTTCTGGAGTAAAAACAAAGAGGGCCATTTTAAAAGAGATATACTAAAACAATCATTTTTTACAGGTTTTGCAATACATTTCTTTCACTTTTGGATTGCCCAATACCTGTATAGAAAATTTTTCCCCTTCAAAAAATTCACAGAACCGATCAGAGTAATCGTTCTTTACTCTTTCCATTGCCCTTACAAAACGATTGGTATACATTTTCTCAGGAAAATAACTACACAGGCTCAAATAGGTAAAAAGCAATTCCTCAAAAACAAATTCCTCATCAATAAAGGGTTCAAGGAGCTTTACTGCAAATTTATAATCCTGTTGTTCCATAAAAACATAAGCAAGCTTTAGGGAATTTAACCATGAAGCCTCTTTTATATTTACAATTTCCTTGATCCTGTCGAGACTTTCAAAAAGCTTTGGATGCGGTGTATCCAAGGTATCCAGAGCTTCAATTATTTTAAATTGATACTTAAGATTCAAGGCATCAACAGTTCCTTTGCTTAACTCTGAATCATACAAATCATCAATATTCCGTTGAAATTTATCCATATCCCGTTCATCACCAAGGGGATCATTTAAAATCCTACAGTATAAATAATTATAATAGATGTAAATGTTTTCCGGTGCCATTTCATGAAAATGACCAATTCTTCCGCAATACTCTTCCTGAAGATCTCCATCCTGTATGTATTTCTCGAGCCAAAGTTTATTCATCAACAAACCAGACAGCCATAGCTTGTTCAATTGTAGTCCGGCATATTCCGGTTTATCTGGAATTTTCTGTTCGTAGACAGCCTGCTTATCATAATCTCCACTTAATACTTTTTTGAAAATATATTTTTGAATGGAAAGTGCTTGCTGCAAATCATTTGATTCAATAGAATTGTTAAACATTTTCAACACATAGGGTTGCTCCTTATCTCCTTCAATATTGTATGTGATCTGCATTTCGATTTTTGCATACCTATGATTTTTTAAGATGGGTTCTAAAACCTTATGCAAACCCTTTTCCCGAATATAGTCCTGAACTTCCGAAATGCTCATATCGGCCATTTCTGCATAATCCGTGGAACCAATATCCTTCACAAACTCATCAAAATTATAACCC
>PKSZ01000505.1 GCA_002869425.1 Marinilabiliales bacterium | reverse complement strand
GACATGGTCTGAAATCTGACAGTATAATTGGGAAATATACAATCAATGCTTTAAATATTAGTCCGGAAGAAAGATACAATCAACTTTGCATAAACCTTGAAAGACTTCACTGGCATACACTTCCAGATACAGGTATTTACTTCTGGATCAATATTCCCGACTTTAAACTGTACATCTATAACAACCATGAAGTAAAACTTATCAGTAAAGTATGTACTGGACAAAAAAAAGAAAAAAACTACAAAGAAAAGCTTAAGAAATTTTTAGAATCCACGGATAAAAATAAAACCAAAAAAGACAAACCAAAAAATCATGAAACCCCTACACTTGAAAGTGATATTCGGTATTTTGTTTTAAATCCTGAATGGATTATACCCAAAAGTATTGCTGAAAATGAAATTATATACAAGCTGATTAAAGACACCAGTTATCTTACTAAGGAAAATCTGGAAGTTTTCAGCAAAAAAGACAAATCAAAGATTAATGCCGATACCATTGACTGGATATATTATCTGGACAAAGAATTACCATACCGAATTAAACAAAAGCCCGGATCAGGAAATTCACTGGGCCAAATAAAATTTTACTTTCCGAACCGGTACGATGTATACATACATGACACCCCTTCAAAATATGCCTTTCACAGAACCAACAGAGCAGTAAGTCATGGTTGCGTAAGACTGGAATACCCTATGAAAGTGCTTGAGTTTATTACCAAACAAATGAAAGATGTTCATATGGATGATCTCCGAATTGAGCTGGGTTATCCCCCTTTGGATAAAACCAACAAAGATGAGTATGAAGAAAGAAAAGAACGATTTGAGGAATTTGTAGAAGAACTCGAAGAAAACGATTACAAATTTGAAAGTAAAATATTTTATCTTGATAAAGAAATTCCTGTAATCATTGATTATCTAACTGCCTGGCAAGACAGTCTTGGTAGAGTAAATTTCAGACAAGATGTTTATGACAGAGATAAGGTGCTATCGGATGCTTTTTTCAAATATTAATNGTAACTTTCGGGCTGAACACAATGGTATAATGCAATGAGGTTTATCTTTTCTTTATTGATTATTGTTTCAGCAGTAAACGCTTTCACACAAGACTTACAAACAATTAGACTATCTGACAAAGCAGAAATTAGTGTACTTACCTGCTCTGCGGGAGAAAACCTCTACTCCTCCTTCGGACATACTGCTATTCGTGTTTATGATCCTATAGTTGGCCTTGATGAAACATACAATTACGGCACTTTTAGTTTCCGTACAGAAGGTTTTTACATTAAATTTCTTCGCAGAACCTTGGATTTCAAGCTTGACAGAACTTCATATGAGTATTTTGAAAAGACTTACCGTCGCGAAAATCGTTCCGTTAAAGAACAAATATTAAACCTCAACCAGCAGCAAAAACAAAATATCTTTACAGCACTTGAGATCAACAATCTGGAAGAAAACAGATATTACAGGTATGATCATTTCTTTGATAATTGTGCAACAAGAGTAAGAGACATGGTTTTTATTACTTTTGATGATCTGATTGAGCCGGATTATAGCTTCATTGATTCAAGCAAATCATTTCGGGACCTCATTACACCATACTTGAAAAATATGCCATGGTCACATCTTGGAATTAATATTGGACTTGGAAGCCCTACTGACAAATGTGCCAAACCGTATGAGCAGATGTTTTTGCCCGATGTTCAATACAGAATTCTTGAGAATTCACTCATTAAAGGCAATAAACCACTTATTAAAAAATCTCAAACCCTATTTGATACCAGTTTTGAACAAAAAGATAATTACATTCCTTTTTATCTTCAACCACTTTTTGTTTTTGGTGTCATTCTGTTTTTTATATCATGGTTAAGCCTTCATCAAATAAGAAAACAAAAAATAAACTACTGGTTTGATTTTGCTCTCTTTTTCATCACTGGGCTACTCGGAGTGCTTATCTTCTTTTTATGGTTTTTTACCGAACACGGAGTGACAGAAGGAAATCTAAATATTGTTTGGGCTTTCCCACTGCACTTGTTTATTAGCTTCATGCTCTTTTCACATAAAAAAGGGAAATTTCTATTAAGCTACATATTTATAACAGGCCTTTCATGTTCCTTTTTGCTAATTGGTATCCCCTTCTTTTACCAATCAATTGATACCAGACTTATACCCATATTTTTGATTATTATCTTAAGATCTTTTACCATTTTAAAAGTGGAAATATCAAAAAAATCCAGAGTACAAGTTCCCTTTGCTCCATAATAGTTTAATTATCAAATATTTGATTAATTACTTTTTTTAACTATCATTGTATCTGTTATGAGGTGGCATGTGTATTTTATAGTTATTTTTGCACTGATTCAACTATCAGCGAATGTTAAATACTCAGAAAAAAAATCTGGAGATTGTGATAAAGTTAACGCTTCTGCTCTAAACGATTACCTACAAGCAAGCTACATGAAGATTTTTCCGGATAGTATCATTTCCTGGGAATGCTATAAAAATGGAATGATTGGCTTTTTCAATATTCAATCTGAAAATTTATTACAAAAACAGCTTATAACATTGATTGATTATTCTAAATCTGCCAATACAAAGCGACTGGCAATTATTGATATCCAAACTAATAAACTAATACAAACCAGTCTAGTTGCACATGGACGAAACTCTGGAGAAGAATTTGCATTATCCTTCAGTAATACACCAAAATCAAAAAAAAGCAGCCTTGGTTTTTATATTACAAGTGAAACCTATAACGGCAAGCATAACTTTTCTCTTAAATTGGATGGAATAGATACACTTTACAACGACAATGCCCGTCAGAGAGGAATAGTAATCCACGGAGCTGAATATGTATCGGAACAATTTATCCAAAACAATGTACGATTAGGAAGAAGTTTTGGTTGCCCTGCCCTACCTAACCAACTTAACAAACAAATTATTTCAATTATTAAAGAAGGTAGCTGCGTATTTGTTTATAGCGACAACAGATCATACTTAGCTAGTTCTGCCTATCTTGATGAGAATAAAGCCAGTAAATACTTTGAAAAAGAACTCATTTCCCAAATTGAGAAAGTACAAAATCAAGACATCTCGAATAAAGGCCATATACTAGAATAATGAAAATTAAAGAAATATTTCGTAGAATATACTTAATTCCTGCCTTTAATATATTTGCTGTATTATCAATATTGGTTGGGATTTCATTATTGGTCTATTTCGCTACCATATTCAAGGGATATTTCACAAAACTGGAAGATGGTGAATTCGCCATAACTCAAACTGCTCAGAATGTCGATTTCATGGGCCTTACATATGGTATATTATGGACAGCCCTGGGCATTTTTTTTCATTTAATTGCTCTTCGATTACAAATTATTGAACTCAAATATCAGATTATTACACATACACAATCAAAAGAGCAATTTCCATATGAAAAATTTGAAACAGATTTCCTAAAACTTACAAGAAAGCAAGTATTACAGGTAAAAGATATGCAATTAACTCTGAATGAATCAAATGGCAAAAAGGAGACCTACAAAGAGCATGAAGTATTCAAATTCATCAACAATATTATCTTAAATTTACTAAAAGCATTGCCAGAAAAATCAGAGAATTTAAATCAACAGAATAAGTTCAATCATGCCCTTCAAAATCTGGGTATTACAAAATTATCTTTCGTTAACGACATTAAGTCTTTGCCTAGCAGGGAAGATCAACTAACTGCAATTGCTGACGTCATTTATAAAAAATATCATTATTATCTAAATGAATTTATGGATAATATCTTTGCAACACTAAGCATTATACACAGCTATATACAGAACGTAGA
The DNA here is from genome assembly GCA_002869425.1 of Marinilabiliales bacterium. Taxonomy (GTDB): domain Bacteria; phylum Bacteroidota; class Bacteroidia; order Bacteroidales; family BM523; genus BM523. Next base: position 530 of record PKSZ01000505.1, on the reverse strand, counting down.
TAATACAGATCAAAACAATATAGAAAAAAAACAAATCAATACTGAAGATTATATTTCATTTACTCTCAAGCAACTATCTGGTGAAGAAAAATCATTGATTTATTACCTTAGTTTCTGTAATAAAAAATTACAAAATCTACTTATAGAATTAAATGCATATCAGCACTTAACGCAAAAAAACAATAAAATATACCCAGCAGATGCAATGGAGTAATTACTGAATTTCGATTGTAATCTCTTCAGAATCAGGTAGCGTATTTACTTTATCTCCTTTAAACTTAATCGTATATTTTCCTGGTTTTTCTATTTTATACCCTTTTTTCAGATCAATCTCACGAACAACCTTTTGCATTCCTCCTAGGTTTATGTATTCAATGTCTGTCGGAGGCATTCTCTGAAAACTTTCACCTACATACTCAAGTTTATTTCCACCCTCGTCTTTCACCTCAAAATAGTCCTTGATAAATTTTCCCTCCAGTGGGCAGTTACGCTTACAGAATTTTATATCATCTTGTGTGAGGTTGCTCACT
>PKSZ01000735.1 GCA_002869425.1 Marinilabiliales bacterium | reverse complement strand
GAACTATGTCCTGGGAAACAGGAAACCCAATGGGAGGAAATGGAGGATCAGGCTCCTCAAATCCAGATCCAACCAGTGATTATTCTTCAAATGCTGACAATAATGTTTATGGTCAGGGTTTGGATGCTGGCTCTGGAGACGGTTTAGGTGGGTACAATAGTAGTACCAACGAGTACCTTGTCTCACCACTTATTAATTGTACAGGTTATATAGGTGTTGAATTGTCTTTCTGGCGCTATGCTAATTTTGAAAATAACTATGATGAGGCATATGTTGAGATTAGTACAGATAGTACAACATGGATCGACCTTGGCCATCCAATGTATCCTCAGGATGTTGCATGGCAAAATGTAACCTATGATATTACAGCGTATGCAGCTGAGTCAGATACGCTTTATATTCGTTGGAGAATGGAAAGTGATGGCTCAGTAACTTATTCCGGATGGAATATTGATGATGTTGTGGTTACAGGTATGATGGCAGGAACACCTCCAGTTTGTGCTAGTGTATTAAGCCCGTCTGATGCAGCAACAGGTATTGCTGGCGACATGGGTTCTCTGAACTGGAATACAGCAATGGGAGCCACAGGATATAAATTGTATTTGGGTACCGATGGCGGTGGTGTAACATTACCTACAGATATCGAGAATGGTACTGACCTTGGTGATGTTTTATCATATGATTTTTTAGGTCTTCTATATAGTACTACGTATTATTGGTCAGTAGTTCCTTACAACGCTGATGGTGAGGCTACAGGATGTTCAATATGGTCTTTTACTACAATGGACGATCCTACAATAACTGTTTTTCCATGGATGGAAGATTGGGAAACCAATAGCTTCCTTACATACAATTGGACTAACGATGATGCCGATGGAGGTGAAGATTGGTTAATTGGAACATCCACAGATTATGGTGCAATGAGCGACCATACAACAGGTAGTGGGTATATGGCATGGATCGATGATTCCAGCCCGGATGATGTACCGGCAATTTTAATTTCTACCCCACTTGATTTAACTGGTACTTCGCATCCAATTCTTTCTTTTTGGTATTGGATTGGAAGTGCTTCTGGTTCAGGTTTGTCTGTAGATGTTTTTGATGGAACTAGCTGGAACCTTGATATAATTGGACTTTCACAGAATACAGGATGGGAAGAGGTTACTATTGATTTAAATTCATATAAATCAACCTCTTCACGAATTCGATTTGTGGCAAAAGAGAGTACTGTATATGATAGTGATATTGCTTTGGATGATATCTTAATTCGCGAAGCAAGTACAGAAAAGGATGTTCTCACATATAGCTTTGCCGAGCAAACAGGCCCTGCTATTATTGACGATGTAAACCATACTGTAGATGTTGAAGTGGCAATGGGAACGGATTTAACTACTTTGGTAGCTGATTTTACGCTTTCCGATTTAGCATCTGCAACAGTTGCAACAGTTGATCAGGTTTCAGGTGTTACAGCAAATGATTTTTCTGCTCCTGTAACTTATGTTGTAATGGCAGAAGATAGTTCCACTCAGGATTGGATCGTTACGGTAACTGAAGCCTTAACGCAAAGCTCAGAAAATGATATTTTAACATATACATTTCCTGAAGCAACAAGTGCTGCTGTAATTGATGATGTAAATCATACGGTTGATATTGAAGTGGCCTGGGATGCAGATGTTACTTCATTGGTTGCTGAATTCACTGTTTCAACATTAGCTACTATCGATATTGCTGGAACAGCTCAGGAATCAACAATTACAGCAAATGATTTTACAAGTCCTGTAGTTTATACAGTTACTGCTGAAGATGGAACACCGCAGGCATGGACAGTTACAGTTACGATAGCGGATCCTCCTGTTGGACAGGTATGTTCTAATCCGATAGTAATAGGTTCATTACCTTATTTTACCTCAGATAGTACAGGTTTTTATGGTGATGAATATTCAACCAGTCCTTGTGATGATAATTATATGTCTGGTGATGAGGTTATTTATACATATACTGCAACACAAGATGGTTTAATGACAATTGATATGTCAAACCTGGGTGGAACTTATGCAGGATTGCATGTGTTGAATGATTGTCCCGATGTAGCTGACTCATGTATTGCTTCTTATTACAATGCCTCAGCTACTACAGATTTTACAATTGTAGATATTCCAATTGATCTGGATAGCGTTTATTACATTGTGGTATCAACATGGGCTTCACCACAAAGTGTTTCATATGATATGGAAATAACTTTTTCTGATTGCCCTGCACCAACTGCATTGATGCTTGACTCGGTGAATACATCATCTGCAATTGTAAGTTGGACAACAGGCGGTGCTGCAAACTGGAATATAGAATATGGCCCGGAAGGTTTTACCTTGGGAACAGGAGTACTGCTTCAGGATGTTACAAATCCTGCAAATATTTCAGGTTTGAATGCTGCAACAAGCTACGATTTTTACGTTCAGGATTCATGTGGCGTAGGTAGCGTGAGTGCATGGATTGGCCCTCTTACAGTTACTACCGATTGTGGTATTGTAACTGCTCCATACCTGAATGAACTATCTACAGGTGTTTTACTAACTTGTTGGGAAAATATTTCATCAAGAATGGATGCCAACGAGTTATGGAAATTCACTGGTCTTGCAGATTATGGTGCTTCTGCCAATACTAAGCCAAGTGGAACCTTTGCCTGGGTAGATGGTTCTACTCCAAATACTGCTACAGACGTTACTTTGATTACTCCTTGGATTGATCTTTCAACCCTAGCCGTACCGCAACTTACGTTTGAGTTATTTAGTGATAATACAGATATGCCTGGTGATAACATGACTCTTTATGTTGATGTTAATGATGGATTAACCTGGACAAATGTGTATGAGTATGCTGGTGATTATCCTGATTGGCAGGTCATGGAGGTTGTACTTACTCAATTTATGAATGATACTGTTCAGGTTCGTTTTGTTGTAGATCAAACTACTGCTGGAGTACCTTATAACAATGATATTCTCCTTGATTCAATTCTGATTGATGAAGGTCCAACTTGTCCTGCACCAACAGGTCTTGAGGCTATAAATATTGTTTCAGATGCAGCTGATATTATCTGGGTTCCTGGCTTGGCTGCCAACTGGAATATTATGTGGGATACAACAGGTTTTGTTTTTGAAGATGGAAATTTTGTTGCAGACGTATCTAATCCATATTCCTTAACCGGATTGCAGCCTGAAGCTACATATGATGTATATGTTCAGGATTCTTGTGGCGTAGGTGATGTTAGTGAATGGCTTGGTCCAATTACTTTCACAACAACAGCTGTTTGTGCAGTGCCATATAACGTTGAAGCAACAAACATTACAGATGTTAGTGCAGATCTATCCTGGCTAT
>PKSZ01000065.1 GCA_002869425.1 Marinilabiliales bacterium | reverse complement strand
CGTATTACAAATTTTGCTGTTTGGTTATTGTTGTTGTTAATACCTTTGATAATATAGACACCACTGCTCAATTCGTTTGTTTTTATGTAGAATAAGGCTCTTCCTTTAGGTAGTTTGCCATTGTGAATCTTTTGAATGTGTTGTCCCATGGCATTGTACAAATCCAGTTTTATATTTGTTTCTTTTGAGCAAACGATTTCACTGGTGATGGTAGTTGATTCAATATGTGGATACAGCACATTGATTTTAAAGTTATCTAGGTTATTACTCGTAACCGATGTTGAATTAAGAACTTTAAATGCCCAGTAAGCTTCCGGTGCAGGCATGGGTCTGTTTTGTGTTTTACCCGATACTGAAGTTGCTTCAATGTAGTAATAAACAGAGTCTCCAGGATTCATCCCTGGTATGTTACCAGTCCAGATATTTTCGCTTGGATTGCTTAAGCTCATTCCTACTGCTGAATAGGAACCATTATAACTATTCTTGTAATATATGCTTGCATTTGAAATTCCTGATCTGTGCATAATTTTGGCATCAATTGTATATTCAGTTAGGTATGCAGTCTGGTCTCTGAGTCTTTGATGAGATATCAGTAAAGGATCTTTTGTTGCCACTTCATGGGTTGTACAGTGAATGGTTCCACTTGCAGGAATCACTTCATTGGCGTCAATTCCTATTACCCTGTATCCAGGCATGGCTTCTTTGTAGATTCGAAGAGCTGTTGTATCATATTCTTCGTAATATGTTGGTATTAACACTGAATTATTGATGATTAGTGAGTTTGTGTATGTTCGGTAATATGCATTATCGTCAGGCCAGGTTCCGCTTTGGCTTGGAGGCATAGGAATTCTTACAACTTCATATGGTGTGCCATAAACTGAATTAAAATTATTCAAAATATAATTCAGGTTGTCTTCAATGTAAGGGCCGTCTGAAATTCCATCAGGGTAATATCCAACCAGTAACGTTTCTTCATCCAGAATTTTCATATGCATATCTATGTGATGGATACCATCATACGGAAGATTTTCAATTTTGATGTAATTATCTATCCCCAGAAAATCATTCATAATGTTGTCAATGTCTTGTTCTGTTTTAGGTGTTTGATTATATTGATCGACCTCGGCATTTTCGTCCAGAATAATTTTCTCAGAAAATGCAGTACCAAAACCATCAGACATAAAATTCCCCCCTGTATGAACCAGGTCTGTTGGAGGACTTGTGATTTCGTACAAAGGAACATCAAAAACACTGGCAAAAGCTGCAGGAGATGCATCATCTTCTGGTCTGGGACGATTGTAAATCCAATCAACCAGTAATAAACTGTCTACATCATTGGTGTAAACACTATTTGCCCCGTAGTCGCGAATCCAGACACTGTTTACATATTCCTGCAGATATCGTACGTTTGTTACGTCAACTCCAGCGCCAATAAGCATGTTGTTTACCTCAATGCTATCGTCAACATAAAGATACACCAGGCATTCATCTACAGTATATCTGATAACTTCTGTAAGAAAGTCTTCGTAATAAGGGATTGCAATTAATACAGCATCCATTTCTTCCCATTCAGCCACATTTCTTATGGGAGAGGCGGGAGGTGTGGTAATACCTCTGCTTTGCTGAGGTGTATAGTAAGGTAGCAAAGCTTTTTCTTTATCTGTAAGATGAGCAGGTAAATTTTGAGCAATGCCACCGGATGTAACTATTAATGTAATAGCAGTAAGTAAAATGAAGACTCTCATAGCTTTATTCATTATATGTTGTTTCAAATTTTGTTCGGTTGGTTATCGATCTTCCCAGTGTAATTTCATCGGCATACGATAATTCATCGCCAATTGCAACACCTCTGGCAAGTACTGAAATTTCAATATTGTATTTGGCTAGTTTTCTGAAAATATAATAGCTGGTAGTTTCTCCTTCCATTGTTGTACTAAGGCCAAGAATAACTTCTTTTACTTCTCCGGATGAAACTTTTTCTACCAGACTATTTATGTTAAGATCTGCAGGTCCAATTCCATCCATGGGAGAGATAATTCCTCCAATAACATGATAGGTTCCAAAATAGCTCTGCGTTGCTTCAATAGCCATAATATCTTTAATATTTTCTACTACGCAGATTATCGATTTGTCTCTAAGTTGATTGCTACAGATTTCGCATGTTTCATTGTCAGAAATGTTATGACAAACCTTACAATGCTTGATCTCATTTTTTAATTGAATCAGCGCATTTCCAAAAGCATTAACGTCTTCTTTTTCTTGCTTTAAAAGATGTAAAACCAGGCGAAGTGCTGTTTTTTTTCCTATTCCAGGAAGTTTGGAAAACTCATTAACGGCTTTGTCCAGCAATTTGGATGGAAATTCTCTCTCTATCATATCTGCCAATCAGTCTTTGAATACCAAATTTAGCAATAAATAATTACACGCATTAATGATTTATGCTTAATATTGTTGTTTATTATACAAACGTATGAGTTCATTTGCTGTAATTACAGTTCTTGTTGGATATTTTATTGTTTTGCTGGTGATATCGTTTTTTACTGGCAGAAAAGCAGATAATCAGGGCTTTTTTCTGGGTAACAGGAAGTCACCATGGTACGTGGTGGCTTTTGGGATGATTGGAGCTTCTTTATCTGGTGTTACTTTTATTTCTTTACCGGGATGGGTAGAAAGCAGTCAGTTTAGCTACATGCAAATGGTGTTGGGCTATCTTGTGGGCTACTTAGTAATAGCAACTATACTGATGCCTCTTTATTACAGGCTTAATTTAACATCCATTTATACTTATCTTCAGGATAGGTTTGGTATTTTCTCTTATAAAACAGGAGCTTCATTCTTTTTACTGTCAAGAACAATTGGTGCAGCATTCAGGCTTTTCCTGGTTGCCAATGTCTTACAAATTACAATTTTTGATGCATGGAAGGTGCCATTTTTTGTTACGGTAATTATTACCATTTTACTGATTTGGCTTTATACTTTTAAGGGGGGTATAAAAACGATCATCTGGACAGATACATTACAGACATTCTTCATGCTTCTGGCAGTTGGTGTAAGTATTGTATTGGTTAGTAAGGAACTGAATTTAAGTTTTTCCAATATTGCAGATACCATTTCAGATAGTAACTTATCGCAAATATTTTTCTTTGACGACTGGACCGATAAAAGATTCTTCTGGAAACAGTTTCTGGGCGGTGCATTTATTACAATTGTTATGACAGGGTTGGATCAGGATATGATGCAAAAGAATTTAAGTTGTAAGAATGTAAAAGACGCGAAGAAAAATATGTTTTGGTTTAGTATAACTCTGGTTCCTGTGAATTTGTTTTTCCTTTCACTGGGGGCTTTGTTATTTATTTTTCTTCATCAGAGTGGATTGGT
>PKSZ01000474.1 GCA_002869425.1 Marinilabiliales bacterium | reverse complement strand
TTTGCAATATGACGAGCAGCATAAGCTGCTGATCTGTCTACTTTCGACGGATCTTTTCCGCTAAAAGCACCACCACCATGCGCTCCTTTGCCTCCATAAGTATCAACAATAATTTTTCGTCCTGTAAGACCTGTATCTCCGTGTGGACCACCAATCACAAACTTGCCAGTAGGATTCACATGATATGTAATATCATCACCAAAAAGTTTTTGTACTCTCTCCGGCAACTTTGACTTGCTATAAGGAACCAAAATATTGATTACATCTTCGCGTATTTTTTGCAACATTGGCTCATCCTGATCAAATTCGTCATGAGAGGTTGAAACCACGATTGTATCAATTCTTACAGGCTTGTTATTATCATCATACTCAACAGTTACCTGTGATTTTGAATCGGGACGAAGGTAAGTCATCTGATTTCCTTCTCTTCTGATCTCTGCCAAATCCATCAACAGTCGATGAGAAAGATCTAACGGTAATGGCATATAATTATCAGTATCGAGACAAGCATACCCAAACATCATTCCCTGATCACCAGCACCCTGGTTCATTGGATCTTCCCGTTCAACACCCCGGTTAATATCCGGAGATTGTTCATGGATTGCTGTCAATACACCGCAGGAATTTCCATCAAATTGATACTCACTTTTTGTGTAACCTATTTTATTAATAACCTTACGTGCAAGGTCTTGAACATCAATATATGTTTTTGACTTAACCTCACCTGCCAGGATAACCTGACCTGTTGTAACCAATGTTTCACACGCTACTTTTGAGCTTGGATCAAATGCAATAAATTCATCTAACAATGCATCTGAAATCTGATCGGCTACCTTATCCGGATGTCCTTCTGAAACAGACTCCGACGTAAATAAATATCCCATAATAATATAATTTAAATTACTATAAGAAAGGCTTGGGTTGACTGAATCGGGAAGTATACGTTTTAGCATTTTTTTCCGTGGTTGCAATCAGCCAAATCTTTCCACAATTACACTACAAATTTAGGAATAGTTTAGAATTAATCCAAATTATTCTTTTGTTAACTCCTGAAAAACTTCCTCCAGACGCTTTTCCTTTCGCTGCATACTTAAAACTGTCAGATCATTTTTTACGGCAAACTTAAAAACCAACTCACGCAGATCTCCCTCTGAAGGACTCTGCAACAACCAGTTTTTATCATCCGTATTGGCAACATTATCTACGCCTTCAATTTGCATCAATTGTTTTTTTGTAACCGATCTGTTGAATTCCACAATAACCGTCTGATGATTATCGAGGATCTCTGTTTGAATCTTATCTGTTGCATTGTCTGCAACCAATTCTCCTTTTTTGATAATAATAACACGATCGCAAATTGCCTCCACCTCCTGCATAATGTGCGTTGACAACATCACCGTTTTTTTCCTCCCTATCTCTGAAATAATATTTCTTATTTCAACAATTTGGTTAGGATCCAAGCCTGATGTAGGCTCATCCAGAACCAGAACTTCGGGCTCATGCAACAGAGCCTGTGCCAAGCCAACCCTTTGCCTGTATCCTTTTGACAAGGCACCAATCTTTTTTGTCACCTCAGGAGTCAATCCAATCTGATCAACAATTTTTTGTACACGCTCTTTCTTTCCCCTCCTTATTTTATATAAGCCTGCCACATACTCCAGGTATTCCTTCACATACATCTCCAGATATAAAGGATTACTCTCCGGTAAATACCCAATAACACGACTAACATTAACCGGATTATCCAGAATATTCATCCCATTTACAAAAACAGTTCCTTCGCTGGGAGGAATAAAACCAGTAATAATCTTCATCATAGTAGATTTTCCTGCGCCATTAGGGCCCAGGAAACCAACAATTTCACCACTGTTGATTGTAAAAGAAACATTATTTAATGCTTTTTGCTCTCCGTATAATTTTGTTACGTTTTTAACCTCAATAGACATACTATTTCTTTTTACCAATAATTTGCGACACACCAAAAGACATATCGTTTCGTTCTTCAAACACTAAATTCCCAGCACCAAACCATTCCTCCATCTGACTTTGCGTATAACAGTCTCCGTGATCGGTACCTACCAACATATTCACAGCAAACAAAGTGGCACTTGCTGGAGATGTTCTGTCTTCCTCTAAAACATGGTCCTGAATAACAACGATCCCTCCCTGATTCAGGCTCTCAGAACACCGTTTAATCAGTTCTTTATTCTGATCAAAAGAGTTGATATGAATGATAGCAGAAAGAAATATTATATCATAGCCTCTCCCAAAATCATCTGCAAGGTAGTCGCCTTTTAAACACGAAATTCTATTACCCATACCTGCAGCCTGTATATATTTCTCTGTAATCGGAAGTACATTGGGCAAATCAAAAACAACAGCACTTGCCTTCGGATATTTCTTCAAAAACTCAATGCTGAATGCAGCGCTTCCTCCCCCAATATCAAGAATATGAGAAACATCTTCTTTTCTAATAGCTTCAACTGTTAATCCTGATTGCTTTGTTGCCCTATTGTCCATGGCTTCAATAAAACTTTCCAACCACTTTGTATCTTTTGACTTTAAGTCAGAATTTTTAACCTGCGGTCCAAGTTTGACTACTTCGGTTAACCAGGACCAACTTTTCCACATTTGAGAAGTATGTCCAAAACCTGAAATATATTCCTGCGAATGCCTGCTTAAAAACTGTTGCGAATCTTCAGTATTCGCATAAGCATCTTTTTCCTTTTTCAAATAATTCAAAGAAACAAGTGCATCCAGTAATATTCTCAAAGCCCTCTGATTCAAACCGGACTCCTTTACTAACTGATCCATGGTTTTCTTTTCCTTATCNTTTCCTTATCGAGAAATGTAAACAAATCTAGCTCATAAGCAGATAAAAGTATCCTGCTCTTTTGAAATGCTATAATGTCTTCCCGAATATTATTCATGATAACAATTGTTTCTAACACAAAGATAAGAGGATATAACAATTGCCATATAATTAAATATCTTTTCTTTAATTTGCATTAACAGACTTTAACAAATGAAACAGTATTTAAGCAATAAGGTTAATATTGGCAACCTTGTTTTGGGTGGAAATAATAAAATTCTTACACAATCAATGACCAATACCAATACGGTTGATCTGGACAGTTCTACTTTGCAATGTCTTACGATATTAAAATCGGGTGCAGACATGGTTAGACTGTCGGCTCCAAATAAAAAAGCAGCAAAAGCATTTAAAGACATTAAAGTAGAACTCAATAAGTCTGGATTTCAGAATCCCTTAATTGCTGATATTCATTTTAATGCAAGCCTGGCAATTGAGGCTTCGGTTTATGCAGATAAAATCCGTATTAACCCCGGCAATCTGGTAAAAAACCGTATAAACAAAACTGAAGATTCAGAACTTGAGGAAGTGGAAAAAGTGATGATAGAAATTCTGAAAGCCTGTACAAAAAATAAAACGGCTATCCGGATTGGGGTAAATCAAGGGTCTTTATCACAAAGAATCCTTGATAAATATGGAGATACGGCTGAAGGAATGGTTGTATCTGCCATGGAATTTCTGCAAATATGTAAGAAATACGATTTTAGAAACATCGTTGTCTCAATGAAATCGAGCAACACCCTAACCATGATTTATGCACACAGACTACTGGTTCAGGAAATGCTGAAAGAAAATATGCATTACCCTGTTCACCTGGGTGTAACTGAAGCAGGAAGCGGACTGGAGGGGAGAATCAAATCTGCTTTTGGAATTGGAACCTTGCTCTACGATGGAATTGGTGACACATTTCGGGTTTCCTTATCGGAACCTCCTGAAAATGAACTTAAACCATCCAAACAAATATTGGATTGCTTCCCGACAAAAGTTTCAACAACAGTAGAAAATATCAATAAATTAAATACTTCATTTCAGCCATTCAAAACATTGTGTGTCGAGAATGAAGAGTACAAGTATCCCATAATAATTGACCGGAAAACTTCTGAAAAAATCAAAACTGACTTTATTATAAAAGATGATAACCTGGAATGTCTTTCAAATAAAAAAAGGTTTAATCTGATTCCTCATCCGGAGTATAACAATATAAAAGCAGTTCATAACAATACAGAAAAAAACACAATCCTGATAATAAGACAACAAGCAGGTGAAGCACTCTCAGTCAAAAATCAAATTATCGAATTATCAAAAAATCCTACAAACCGCTTTTTCATTCATCTCGACTTAAAAGACACACCTAAAAAAGACATTGCAGTGAATGCCTCAGTGGAGCTTGGTCCTCTGCTAGCCGACAATCTGATACATGGATTTTTCATAGATGGTTTCAACTTGCCAGAAAATATTCTTGAAATCTCCTATGCAATCCTTCAGGCTTCCAGGCTCAGATTGACCAAAACAGAATTTATCAGTTGTCCAACTTGTGCACGTACTCTTTTTGATTTTACTTCCGTTTTAGAAGAAGTGAAAAGCAAAACACAACATCTTGCAGGATTAAAAATTGCAATTATGGGCTGTATTGTGAATGGCCCCGGAGAAATGGCTGACGCAGATTATGGCTGTATTATATCCGGAAAAAACACCTTTGATCTCTACAAAGGGAAAAAGTGTATAACAAAAAAGATTGAATCTCATAAACTGGTCAATGCATTAATTGATACCATCAAAGAGGACGGTAATTGGAAAGATAAATAAATAACCGAAAACTATTGTTTCGCAACGCCCAGACAGGCAATACTAACTTTTGCGCCTTCTGCCCGTAATAAGGTAGATGCACAAGCTTCAAGTGTTGAACCCGTAGTAACAACATCATCTACCAGAAGCAAGTGTTTATCCTTAAACAATTCAGGATTCCTTAGTTTAAAAATATCCTCCACGTTTTCCCATCGTTCAATTCTTCCTTTTTTGGTCTGCGTATCATTTGCCACAGAACGGTACAAGTTTTTTGCATCATATTTTTTATTCATACTTTCAGACAAGCCCATGGCAATCCATTCACTTTGATTATATCCTCTTTGCTTCTCTCTTTTGGGATGAAGCGGAACCGGGACGATACAATCCACTGATTCAAAAAATTCGGATTTTATCAACTCGTTTCCCAGCAAAGAACCCAGAAAACGCCCAACATCCTTTCTCCCCTTATATTTCAATTGATGAATTAGCTTCCTGAAATTTCCATCTTTGTTGAAATTACAATATGCCGTTGCCATATTCAAATGAACCCTACCCCAAAACAACTGAAATACAGGATTTTCTACATCATCATGAAATCGAGTTCGAGGAAAGTCAAGCTGGCACTTCAAACAAACAATTTGTTCATTCTTATACAAAGAATTTCCACATATACTACAATACTTTGGATATATAAGGCTGAAAAAATCTCCAACCAGCTTAAAAACTGTATTCATACTTTTACTCCGTTAAGAAATCAAAAGTAATAAACCGATATGAAAGTTGCAATTACACCCAAGCCAAATCCTGAATAAACCTGAGCCGAATTATGAGCATTTAGAAACAACCTTGAGGAAAGAACCAAGCCACTGATTACAATGATTCCAATCAAGGGAAAAGAGAAATCTACGCCAAAACGAAAAGAAGTTGCAATAAGCAGTCCTGCAATACCCCCAAGACCAGCACCATGCGCACTTATCTTCCACCAGATGGTTATTATGAGTGTAATTAGAACAACAATGACTGTTGATAATATAAAAGATTCTATAATATGCGGAGCAGACAATCTGCTAATTAGATAATAATCTACATAGAACAACACAAGTGTAACAATAAGCGGAATAATTCTATCCTGACGTTTATCAAGTTCAACATTGCTGATTAGTTTTTTATACAAAAACATAGGAATAATACTCAAAGGCAAAACAAAAGTTGAAATACCCACGATTATATACAACGACTTCTGATATTCAAAAGGTAAATAAGAAGCATATGTTCCGGAATTAAAAATCCAAAATAGCCCAAAGCTGGGCATCAGCAATGGATGAAAAAGTACCGATAAAATCTGAGCAATTCTTTTTGCCATAATCAACGGCAAAGGTATAATACCTTTCTATTAATTCAACTCTTTACGCAATCTGGCAACAGGAATATTTAACTGTTCGCGATATTTAGCAACTGTTCTCCTGGCAATCATATATCCTTTCTCTTTGAGTATTAGTGCCAGTTTTTCATCAGTTAATGGCTTCTTTTTCGATTCATTTGAAATACACTCCTCGAG
>PKSZ01000343.1 GCA_002869425.1 Marinilabiliales bacterium | reverse complement strand
ACCCCGGTTTCACGAAGTAAATAGGCTGGATTATTTGCACCCGAAAACTGGCACAACATTTTTTCTTCATTGATGGAACAAATAGCCAGGTCCATACCATCCTTAACCCTGTTATAAGAATCCTCATCATCTTCAAAATCGGCCTGTCCTCTTTGCTGAAGTGATCGAACAATTTGCTTTCTTAAGCGCTGTAATATTACACCCGTATGTGTAATATATTCCTTATTTACAATTTCATTCAAAAAGCTAACACCCAGCATTGACATAAAGGCACCAGGCACACCATGCCCGGTACAATCGGCAACGCAGATTATTTTCTGACCTTCAATTACAGACATCCAGTAAAAATCACCAGAAACAATGTCTCTTGGTCTGTACATCACAAAATGTTCCGGAAAAATTTCAAATCCGGCTTCAGCAGATGGAAGGATAGCTGCCTGAATTCTACGAGCATATTGAATACTGGCAGTCATTTCTTCATTAATAAGCTCTATTTGCTCTTTTTGTTCAACAAGCAAATCCCGTTGAGCTTCAATCTCCTCTTTCTGTGTCTCTATTTCTTCCTTTTGGGTTTCTATTTCTTCTTTCTGCTCAAACAGGATCCTGTTTGCCTTCTTTTTATCAAAATATCCCTTGGCAACAATCAAGATAAATATCAAAACAAGAATACCACAAGCCAGAATAATGTTTCGAGAGCGTTTCACTTCAGCAAGAAAATCCTTTTCAGGAACAATAACTCCTATTAAAAAATAGCGATTGTTATCCAACTCATATTTCATAACACTAGCCCACCAGGTATCGCCGTCCAGGTTAAAATTATAAGCTTCCGAAACGTCTTCATCACCCAACTCCTTCCATTCTTCCATTGCATACGTCATGGCTTCATTCGGAACCTTTTTCCAGGGAACAAGTACATACTTTCTTAAAGTATCAATATGGTTCAATAGCTCACAGTTGGGTAAGCCTATTACTTCTTCCTTTTCCGAAAGGATAAAAACCCTTCCATTTTCACTAAAAGACAAATTTCTGGTTAACTCTGAGATATCAGAAAGCAATATATCAAATTGCACAATATTGTATGCGCCCTGTAGTTTTGACTTTGCTTTCATGGCAGCTGTAATTCCGTGCATAGTCTGGAATAATATTTTGTAAGGATTTGTCCAATAAGGAGAATCTGGATCTTGTGCACTGGCAGCTCCTTTAAACCAGTCGCGGGTTCTGGGATCGTAGCCGGCATTGTAGTCATACCAATCTTTAACTACTGACTTGGACTGCAATGTTCCTTTCCACCTGTGCCTCAAGATATTCATTCCAGAATCCGTTTCATAAACAAAATTATTAAGCCAGGTTGAATCTTCCCGGAGCAATGAAAACTCATCTCCATTGGATCTTGCAAGAGCAAATGTGGTAATATGAGGGGATGTATTGAAGATCGGGAACAAAAGATAATTCAAAGTGTCTTTATCCTCGGCATCCATCAAACCATAATCGGTTAATTGCTTTATATGAATCAGGTTTTCCCTGATGGAGCTAAAATACTCATCCAACCTAGTACTTACTTTATCGGATGTTTCGCTAATCTGGTTACGCGCCAGGCTTTCTATTGTACTGGACAAATTAAGCCACATAAAACTTAATATTGCAATTGTAACTGCAATTATGACAAAAATGAGAAAAGAAAACGCTTTGTTTTTCATAATAAGTAAAGTGTTATTCCTTACCAAATTCCATTAAATAAGCCTTTATAAAATCGTTAAGTTCGCCATCCAATACTGCCTGGACATTTCCTGTTTCATGATTGGTTCGCAAATCTTTCACCATTTTGTAAGGATGCAGAACATAACTTCTTATTTGTGATCCCCACTCGATCCTTTTCTTCTCTCCCTCTATTTTTGCTTGCTCCTCCTCCCTTTTACGGAGCTCCAATTCATAAAGCTCAGATCTAAGCAGACGCATAGCGTTTTCCCTATTCTTCAATTGCGATCGGGTTTCCTGATTTTCAACCACAATACCACTAGGTGCATGCCTTAATCGAACAGCCGTTTCTACCTTGTTTACATTCTGTCCGCCCGCACCACTTGAACGGAAAGTCTCAAATGTAATATCGCCTGGATTGATTTCAATCTCTATTGTATCGTCAACAACAGGAGATACAAACACCGAGGCAAAAGTTGTTTGCCTTTTACCCTGTGCATTGAATGGTGAAATTCGAACCAGTCGGTGAACCCCATTTTCACTTTTCAGATATCCATAAGCAAAATCGCCCACAAACTCTAAGGTAACAGTCTTTACACCAGCCTCATCACCTGCAAGATAATATACCTCTTTGACTTTATAATTGTTTCTCTCTCCCCAGCGAATATACATTCGCATCAACATTTCTGTCCAATCAAGACTTTCTGTTCCACCTGCACCTGATGTGATCTTTAAGATAGCACCAAACTTATCTTCATCCTTTTGGAGCATATTTCTTAACTCAAGATCTTCAATCTTAGTCAATGCACCTGAATACGCTGTCTCTACTTCCTCTGCTGTGGCCTCTTCTTCTTTATAAAAATCATACAGCACGGACAAATCATCCACTGCATTTTTCACTTCAGCATAAGCTGATGTCCAGGATTTTTGAAGTGCAATTTCCTTTAACAGGTCTTCTGCTTTTTTTGGATCATTCCAGAATTCAAGTTGCTGTGAAATCAGTTCTTTTTCTTTAATATCTTTCAATCGGATATCAATGTCAAAGATACCTCCTCAGGGCATCTGCCCTGTCATTCAACTCACGAATCTGATCTTGTGTAACCATATGTTAATCAATTTAATGTAAAAATAAATAAAAATTGGCTGACTTTCTATTCAGATATGATTTTTTCCACGAATGGCATAATTAGTTCCATTTCATAACCTCTTTGTTGTCCAAAACGAATCAAAGAAGCTTTTAATTTATATTTTGAATCAAATTTTTTATTCTTTGCTTTTTTAGAAATTTCTTCAAAAACCAATTCCCTGTATTCATGCATATCTAAAGACTCTAATGCATTATCAATAGTACGTTCTGGGATATTCCTGCTTTTCAACTCCCATCGAATTTTTATCTTTCCCCACTTATTAAATTTATTTTTATCAGCCACAAATGCATCGCAATACCTTTGTTCATCGAGGAATGAATTGGCATAAAGATTTTCAATAATTTGATTGTGCAAATCAATATCCACGCCCCATTGATGAAGCTTCTTTACCACATCGTTATTACATCGCTCTGCCCTGGCACAATATGTTTGAGCCCTAGCTAAAATTTCCCGATAATTTTCTGTCATTTATAAAACCTTATCATTCTTGGTTTGTTGTTAATATCCCTTCTCAACGCATCCATTTTAAATCCCAAATTGGTTATCATTGATTCCAGTTCATTTCCCAGAGATTCATTTATTTCGAAATATCCTACACCACCAGAACAAAGATTTATTTGAGCAAGCTTTAAAATTGCTTCATAATAAACCAGAGGGTTATCATCATTAACAAACAAAGCTTGATGAGGTTCATGTTCAAGAACAAGAGATTCCATCAATCGTTTCTCAAACTCCCTTACATATGGTGGATTGCTTACAATAATGTCAAACATTATATTTGATTTAAAATCAAAAAGATCCTGCTTTTCTACAGAAATATTTTTCAGCTTGAATTTTTGAATATTGGAATTGGTAACCTCAATTGCTTTTTCAGATATATCGATACCCATAATTTTGGGCTTCAATAATTCCATTGCCAATATAATTGCAATAATTCCAGAACCGGTTCCCACCTCAAGGATGCTTAATGACTCTTCCTTTTTGTGATCTTTAATAATCCAATCTACCAGTTCTTCTGTCTCCTGCCTGGGTATTAATACGCCATTCTCAATATTAAATCTATAACCGTAGAAAAATGAATACCCCAAAACATATTGAACCGGCACACCCCTTTTCAATAATGAGATATAATTCCAATATTTTTCCTTAATATCTGGATCAAGAATTATTGAATTTTGTATGATTAATGATGTATTATCTGCTTTAAACAGATCCTGAGCTAACATTTTTGATATGGAATTTGCTTCAGACTCACAGTAAATATTTGTAAGTTCGTTGCTTGTTTTCCTGATAAATTCAGAATACGTCATTGCTTCCATATTTCAAAAATATGTCAAATACTGATAAAACATTACAAAGAGACAGAGAATTTATGATCCGCTGCCTTGATCTTGCAGCAAAAGGTGCTGGAAAAGTAGCACCGAATCCCATGGTTGGTTGTGTTATTGTTCATAACAATAAAATTATTGGTGAAGGATATCATATTGAATTTGGTGGTCCACATGCTGAAGTAAATGCAATAAATTCGGTTGAAAACAAGGAACTTCTAAAAAGCAGCACCCTATATGTTAATCTTGAACCATGTTCACATTATGGAAAAACACCTCCATGCTCAGATTTAATTGTTTCTCACAAAATTCCTCGAGTAGTTATCTGCAATATGGATCCCAACGCAAAAGTATCGGGCAAAGGCATAAAAAAGTTAAATAATGCTGGTATTGTAACCGAGATAGGAATTTGTGAAAATGAAGGAAACTTTTTAAACAGAAGGTTCTTTACCTTTCATAAGCAAAAAAAGCCTTACATTATTTTAAAGTGGGCACAAAGCAAAGATGGTTTTATTGATATTATAAGAAATGCCGATACTCCTATTGGCCCAAACTGGATTTCTGATGAAATATCGAGGGTTCTGGTACACAAATGGAGAGCAGAAGAAATGGGAATTCTTGTGGGAACTCAAACCGTATTAAAAGACAACCCTTCTCTTACTGTACGTGACTGGAGAGGCAATTCACCTATCAGGCTTGTGATTGATAAGAAAAACATACTCACAAATGATTTAAAGGTATTTGACAACAAAACAGAGACAATAATTTTTAACGAAACAATTGATCAAAAAAAAGGCAAAACCGAATGGATCTCATGCAATAGCAAAGATTACATAAAATGCATTGATGAAGTTTGTTTTGAGAAAGGAATACTTTCTCTTATTGTTGAAGGTGGCGAAAAATTGCTAAGCTCATATATTTCCAGCAACTGCTGGAATGAGGCAAGAGTATTTGTTGGAAATAGAAAATTTAATCAGGGAGTTAAAGCTCCCAAAATAGAGCTTACCTCAGGAAAGCATCACATAATTGGACAAACCAATTTGTATATTGTTAATTCTTAACGATTCAGCCTTATAGAAACGAATGCTAACAAAGGCCTCAATATCAACTTTTTTATTGCTTCCTTTATATAAACATTTTTGTCCATGATTCTGGCCAATCCGGGTGAAAAGAGATAATAGAGATTCACAAAAGACCTTCCTGGCAGATGATTCAATAAAAAAGCATCTCTGTATTTTCTAAAAAGCACTACTTCTGGTGCATTTACATCTTCAAAAGCAGCAGTTGCAATAAAGCAACGTTTATCCTCATTTTTTTTGGATGCATTGGATCTTGGTAAGGCATCTTTCATTTCCTGCGTTTCAATACGGAAAACCATCCAATCGAGCCAATACATTGCTACTTCTTCAGTTAAGCCCTTTTGCTTAAAAATATATTTACTTTTCTTGGTTTCCTTTTTCTGACCTTTCTTTTCCGGAAGAAATTTTTCGTATACGTTAACCTTTACATATCCAAGTCTATCTGATATTCTCAAATGAATTCTTCTCCAGCACAAAAACCTAACTTTCTTTCCTAATACTCCAATTGGTTTATCCCAATATGCACTTCCAAAAAATTCATACTTATCTTCTCCGACCAAATGTGTATGCCCAAGCTCTATACTGGGCTCTCTTTCCTCCAAAGGCAAAGCAGCAGCACGGTCAATTAATCCGTTTAAGTGATCAACAAAAACCTTGATTCGTTTATGATTCTCTTTTCTTCTTTGATCATTAAGCTTCTCCTCGTCGGTAACAATTTCACTTTTAAGCGCTTGCCTTCGTTCAGCTTCTTCAATCCAATTATTCATTATCAGTAGTAAATGACAAAAACGGTGGCAATTTAACTGTATTTTATTAGTCAATCAAGAAAAATAAACATGCCATTTAATATAAACGACTTCGTTTTATAAGAAAAGGTAGCAAAACTTCAGAAAATTCTTTGTTGATGTCTGCCTGTACAAGATCTATTTTATATTGACCGCATTTTACCTGTATCTCTTTGAAATACATGGACAATGAATCTGTATACTGGTCTCTGATATCATTGGGATTGAGTTTCAACTCATCAGCGGTCTCCAGGTCAATAAATTTATAAGGTCTGTTATTAAAATTTAACTCCTCTTCCCTACTTTTATCGGTAACATGAAAAAGAATTACTTCATGTTTATTATAGCGAAGGTGCTGAAGTGCTGAAAAAATTGCTTCTGGTGATTCTTTGCTAAACATATCACTAAAAATCACAACCAGAGATCTACGGGGTATACTTTCTGCTATCTGGTGTAACATTGCTGAAGTGCCAGTCTCCCGATTCAACTCTGAATCATCAGCATTGACAAGCTTATCCAGCTCATTATAAATCACTTTTGCATGAACGGCAGAAAGCCTTGCTTTGGAGTGAAAATGTAACTTATCTGAGAACAAGCTTAAACCTACAGCATCTCTTTGTTTTCTTAACAAAAAAGTAAGGGCAGCTGCGCAAAAAGAAGAAAACTGAAGCTTATTTATAGAATTCTTTTCCCTGTATGGAAAAAGCATAGAAGAAGATATATCAATTAACAATTGACATCTAAGATTGGTTTCTTCCTCAAATTTCTTAACAAAAAGCTTCTCTGTTCTTGCATACAACTTCCAGTCGATATGCTTTGTTGATTCACCTTTGTTGTACAGACGATGCTCAGCAAACTCAACTGAAAAGCCATGAAATGGCGATTTGTGTAATCCTGTAATAAAACCTTCTACGACCTGTTTTGCCAGTAGCTCCAGGTTTCCAAATTGATCAACAGTACCTATGTCAGCAGCAGATTTCAACTTTTACACTGTTTATAATAACAAAAATAGCCGCTGCATATGCATGCAGCAGCAAAATAATATCTTAACTAAATATTCTTAAAGGAGCGCTTCCAGTTTAGCAACCAAAGCAGCCTTTGGCACAGCACCAACCTGCTTATCAACTACTTCTCCCCCTTTAATAAACAAAACTGTTGGGATATTACGAATACCAAACTTACCAGCTATTGCAGGACTACTGTCAACATCAACCTTACCAATTACTGCTTTATCGCCAAATTCATTGGCCATTTCTTCAATGATTGGACCAATCATTCTGCAAGGGCCACACCATTCTGCCCAAAAATCCAATACTGCAGGCTTATCTGATTGCATTACCAGCTCATCGTAATTTGATTCGTTAATCTCTAATGCCATAACTTTATAATTTAATTACTATTTCAAATAATTGAGTACTGCAATTTATTGGTTATTCAACAAAAATCAAAGAAAGCTAGCTAATTTTATATTCAATCTTTTCATTTGATTCAAGATAGTTTATCAAGTCATTGTTAAGCTGCAATCTATGGCTTCTTGAAAACATTTCAACCCATATACGGTTTACCCTATCATACAACAAAAATTTAAGCATTGTATTCCCTTTGTGCTTCTGTGCAATTGAATCGATTTCCTGAATAAACTCACTGGTTAAGTAATCGACAGGAATTTTTAATGATAAACTATCTACAAAATCTTCCCTTACATCAGCCAACATTCCAAAGCTCTTCACCCTAAATTCCAACTCCTTTTCATTCTTTCCAAACCTTCTTTTCTCGACCTTTCCTTTAATATAGATAAGGTAATCTTTTACAAAGAATTTATTAAAATTAAGGTAATCTTTCCCAAATAACATTAGCTGATAAGAATTGGAGTAATCCTCAATTGTAACACCTCCAAAAGGTTTTCCAGTTTTGGTAGTAGCACTTTTAACCTCTGTAACAATTCCTGCAACGGTAATATCTTTTCCCTCGAGATTTTGAAGATTTTTCAGCTCTGACAAAGAAACATTGTTCAGCAGGCCTAACTCAATTTTATAAGCATCCAAAGGGTGCGCCGAAAGAAATATTCCAATTAATTCCTTTTCCTTATTCAACCTATCAATAACTGTCCATTCCTGCGATTTCGGCACTTCTGGCTTTGCAATTCCTGACCCAGCCATTGCATCACCAAATAGAGATGCCTGGGGACTATTCTTTTCTGACTGAATCCGGTTACCATACAAAAGAAGTTGCTCAATAAATGAAGCTTCATTCTGGTCTAGATTAAAATATTGATTCCTTTTAAGCAGAAATCCATCAAATCCTCCGGCCATTGCAAGAGCTTCCACACACCTCTTATTAACAGCCTGCAAATTCACTCGCTCCACAAAGTCATAGATGTCTTTATACAAACCATTCTTTTCACGCTCTTCAATAATTTTCTTTACAGCTGCTTCACCAACACCTTTCACTGCATTCATTCCAAATCTGATATTCCCATCCTTATTGACAGTAAAATGCACATCGCTCTCATTCACGTCCGGTCCGAGAACCTTCACACCCATTCTTCTGCACTCGTCCATGAATATCGTAATTTTCTTCAAATCACTTTGATTACGACTCAAGACTGCAGCCATAAATTCGGCAGCATAATGTGCCTTCAGATAACCCGTCTGATATGAAACATATGCATAACAAGTAGAATGGGATTTATTAAAAGCATACGATGCAAAAGCTTCCCAATCGTTCCATATCTTTTCCAGAATTTTCTCATCATGGTTTTTTGCTTTTCCACCCTCTATAAACTTAGGCTTTAGTTCTTCCAATATGGGCTTTATCTTTTTACCCATTGCCTTTCTAAGCTTATCAGCTTCACCCCTTGTAAAGCCAGCCAGTTTCCTTGAAAGAAGCATTACCTGCTCCTGGTATACCGTAATGCCATAGGTATCCTCTAAAAACTCGGCCATATCTTCCAGATCGTATGCTATTTTTTCTCTCCCATGCTTACGATCGATATACTGAGGAATGTATTCCATTGGACCTGGACGATACAAAGCATTCATGGCTATTAAATCCCCAAATCTATTGGGTTTTAATTCTTTGAGGTGCTTTTGCATACCTGCCGATTCAAACTGAAACAAACCCACAGTATCTCCCCGACTATACAATTCAAATGTCTTTTTATCATCTAAAGGAATAGCTTCTATATCAATATCAATACCTCGATTTTTCTTAATATTTTCTAATGCATCTTTAATAATAGATAAAGTCTTCAGACCCAGGAAGTCCATTTTCAACATACCAACGGATTCTACATGACTTCCATCAAACTGAGTTACTGCCAAATTTGCGTCTTTATTTGTGCAAACAGGAATATATTCTGTAAGATCTTCTTTACTAATAATTACACCGCATGCATGCACACCTGTCTGACGAACAGAACCTTCCAAAACCTCTGCGAACTCAAGAGTTTGAGCCACCAACGCATTTTCAGACTTCTTCTCTGCTGCCAGTTCGGGAACCTCCTTATATGCTTTTGCAAAACTTGTTCCGGGCCTTTCAGGCACCAGCTTAGCCAGGCGATCGGCTTCTGAAAGTTCTAATTGTTGTACGCGGGCAACATCCCGAATGGCCATTTTGGGAGCCATTTTACCAAAAGTAATGATATGTGCAACCCGGTTATATCCATATTTATCTACAACCCATTTCAATACTTTTTCTCGTCCATCTTCATCAAAATCAATGTCAATATCAGGCATCGAAATCCTATCAGGATTCAAAAAACGCTCAAACAGTAAATCATATTTAATTGGGTCGATATTGGTAATCTGCAAAGCATAAGCAACGACAGAACCAGCAGCTGAACCTCTTCCCGGTCCTACCGAAACACCCATCTCTCTGGCAGCTCTCAAAAAATCCCATACAATGAGAAAATATCCAGGGAATCCCATCTTTTTTATTGTTCCCAATTCAAAATCAACCCTTTCCTTCAAAGAATCTTTAAAATCCTCACCATATCTTTCCTTACAACCCTCATACACCAAATGAGCAAGATAATCAGCTTCAAGCTTTACCCTGATCGCCTTATCAAAACTACCAATCCGGGCATAATTAGACTCTTCAAATTCTTCTTTAAGATCTTTCTCCTCAAATTTTTCCTGGTATTCCTCTTCCGTGGCAAAACTATCCGGAATTTCAAAAACCGGCATAATTGGCTGACTATCCAGCTCATAATCTTCTATTTTATTCGCAATCTCAATAGTATTCTCCAAAGCCTGAGGAATATCATTAAAAACCTCATGCATTTCTGCTTTGGTTTTCAGCCATTCCTGTTTTGTATATCTCAGTCGATTTTCATCGTTTACGTCACTATTGGTTGTAAGACAAATTAAACGATCATGCGCTTCTGCATCATCGGAATTCACAAAATGAACATCATTGGTTGCAATAAGCTTCACGCCTGTTTTCTCTGCTATTTTAACAAGCTCAACATTCACTTTCTTTTGTTCTTCATACACCGTTCTGTCTGCGCCAGGCCTGTTCGTTTCATGACGCATTAACTCCAGATAAAAATCTTCTCCAAAAATAGATTTAAACCGGTTTGTTGTCTTTATTGCCTCATCCAATTCGCCTCTTTGAATTGCCTTGGGGATCTCACCAGCAAGACAAGCAGAAGTAGCCACCAAGCCTTCATGATATTTTTCCAATAATTCCCAATCAATACGAGGTTTATAATAAAACCCTTCCATCCATGATAAAGAAATTAATTTCACAAGATTTTTATATCCCTTATGATTTTTGGCAAGTAATATCAAGTGGAAACCACTTCGATCTTCTTGTTTTTCTTTCTTATTACGCCCCCTTGCTGCGACATATGTTTCACAACCCAATATAGGCTTCACACCCTCTTTCCTGGCAACATTAAAGAACTCTTTCACGCCAAACATATTACCATGATCTGTAATTGCAATCGCAGGCATTCCGTCCTGTTTTGCCTTTGCAATTAGAAGTGGAATTTTAGAAGCTCCATCTAAAATTGAATATTGTGTATGTACGTGAAGGTGAACAAAATCAGTCATTACCAAAAATCTTTTCTATAAAAACACATGCTAAACAAGCAGCTGCGAAAACAGCTTAGTAAAATTAAGCAATTCAAAGCCACATTAGCACAGCATGTTAATAAGAATTAATAAAAGTCATATTGTCTTAAAAATGAAAAGGAAAAACACTGTTTTAACAAACTGCAATAAAAGCTATTAAAATCTTTTTATAACCAAATAAAATCGTATATTTGCAGCCCAAATTTAATTTTAACAAACAATTTAGATTATGCCTGTAAAGATTAGGTTAACCCGTAAGGGTAGAAAAAGAAGGCCGTACTACCACATAGTAGTAGCGGATGGCAGGGCGCCACGAGATGGTAGACTTATTGAAAGAATTGGAGCTTACAATCCAACTACTAATCCTGCCACAATCGAATTGGATTTTAACAAGGCATTGTCGTGGCTGCAAAAAGGTGCTCAACCAACAGAAACGTGTAGAGCAATCTTATCGTACGAAGGTGTTTTAATGAAAAAACACTTGTTGGATGGAGTTAAAAAAGGTGCTTTTGATGAAGCAACAGCGGAAAGCAAGTTTGATGCATGGAAGCGTGAAAAAGAAGGCAAAATTCAGGCTAAGATTGATAGATTAGCTCAGGAAAGTAATGCCGAACTAAAGAAGCGTCTAGATGCTGAATCAAAGATCAATCAAGACAGAGCTGAAGCAATTGCAAAGAAAAATGCAGAATTAGCTGCTGAAGCTGAGGCTGCAGAAGCTCCTGAAGAAACACCTGAGGCTGAAACTGAAACAGAAGTTGAAGCTGAAGCAAAAACAGAAGCTGAACCGAAGGCTGAAGAGAAAACAGAAGCTGAACCGAAAGCTGAAGAGAAAACAGAAACTGAACCGAAAGCTGAAGCTGAAAGTACAGAGGAAAAGGCTGGCGAAGAAAAAGCTGAAGAAAAAGCTAAATAATTGCCGCCAATGAAGGATGAGTTAATCTCCCTGGGCATTTTGATAAAGCCACATGGAATCAAAGGTGAATTCCTTTTAAAAACAGAGATTGATAATCCTGAAATTATTGAAGAAATGGAACTTGTTTTTCTGGAAACAGAAGGATTTCAAGTTCCATTTTTTATTGACCATGATTTTCTAAGAATCACGAAAGACAACCAGGTAATCATCAAGTTCGATGAAATAAATGATGAAATATCTGCAAAAGAATTCCAGGGCTCCAATGTGTTAATCGAAGCAAATTTTATAGAGAAAGAAGAAATATCTCACCCGGATATTCAAGGTTATACAATAATAGATGAAAAAATCGGGCAAATAGGAACTGTTAAGGAATTAATTCTTTTACCAAATAATCCGGTGCTTGCGGTTGATTATCAAAATAATGAGGTGTTGATTCCCATGGCAGAAGAGATCATCATCCATATAGACAATGCAAATCAAGTTATCACAAGTAGAATTCCTGATGGTTTATTAGAAATTTAATAATCTTGTTCTGCTGGTAAATAATTTATAATACTCACCATTCATTTCCACTAAACTTTGGTGTGTTCCCTGCTCAACAATTTCACCTTGTTTCATTACATAAATGTAATCTGCACGTAAAACAGTAGTCAGTTTATGACTAATTATCAATTTTGTCTTTCCTTCAGTAGCTTTGAAAAACATATCGATAATTTGGGTTTCTGCCAATCCATCTAAAGCACTTGTTGGCTCATCAAAAATATAAAATTCAGCTTCCTTATAAAGAGCTCTGGCTAATGCCATTTTTTGCCATTCACCAATACTTAGTTCGGAACTATTTTCAAAAAGATTACCCAAGAGAGAATCTATTCCATCTGGCAATTCAGATATAGTTTTCTCCAAACCAGTAGATCTTAAAATCTCTTTGATCCTTGTTCTATCCATTGAATTTAGATTTGAGATGCCCACATTTTCCTGTACAGAAAGATTATACAGAAGAAAATCCTGCATAATAGCACTAACAGAAGCCTGAACAACGGATGAATCAATAGCTGAAAGCTGAACAGAATCGAAATATATTTCACCATCTGCAGGTACGTAGAGCTTACATAAAAGCTTAACCAAAGTTGACTTCCCAGCTCCATTTTCGCCTACAACAGCAATAGTTTTTCCTTTGGGAATCTGTAAATTCACTTTATTAAGAACCCTTTTTTCATCGTATGAAAAACTAACATCTTTCATCCGAATACTATCATTCAATGAAATAGAATCATTTACTTGCGCAGTATTATATTTTTGATCTATAACCCGAAAGAAATTTGAAATAAACAAGCTGTTTTCATACAAATCTGAAATTGACCTTGCTAAATTTTGAGCAAAAGCCATACCCCTGTTTAAGGCCATAATAATCATTAACATTAAACCAAGACTAATTTCACCTCCAATTGCATCCGCTACAATAAATAGCATAAAAGCAAATAAAACAATCAGACTAAACACGCTGGCAATGGTCTCCCATAATACATATCTAACAATTCGCTTATCCTCTTTTTTAGAATACGCTCTATTTAGTCTACTAAATCGTTTTTCAAAAACACTTGCAAAACCAAAAATTCGGAGCTCTTTCGCAAATACCGGTTCAGTAAGTATTCTATGATAGTAGTTCATTTCCCGCTCTTCTGATGTCTTCTCATTTCTCCATTGGAATGTTTTCTTCGCCTGTACCAACTTTACCAATAACAAGGGGGCTATAGCTAGCAAAACAACAAAAATAACTGACCAGTGATAATTCAAGAGCACAAACACCATGGCAAAAAGAGAAAGGCCAAACTGAAGAACCTGAATCATGCTGTTTACAATCGTTGCAGGTCGATGCCCAACTTCCCGGGAAGCACGATAAATCATATCAAAATAATGACCTTTTTCCAATATTGAAAACGGAATTGAAGATGTAGCTTTATGCAGCAAAGCATACATTTTTTCAGATACTTGTCTTACCAGCTTACTACTGGTTATTTTTGCCAATAAATTCGTTGTTATCCCAACCAGATAAGCAAAAGCGGTAAGCACAATATACAAAATCAATGAAAAACTTAGTTCTACATCAGGACTCTTTACAATTGAAATCACCTCATCAACGAGAAGCTTAAGCAGCCAGATTACAATTAGTGGTATAAAGCCTTTAATCAAGGATACAGCATAATTGGTCAGAGTCCACTTTAAAGATCCTGAATGTATTATTCTGAGAATCCTAAAAAAATATTTAACTGTTTTTTGCACCCGCTTATGCTTTTTTGGCAAACTTACCTGCAATATAATAAACCAAACCTGTAAAGGGTGAAAGAATGCACATAAAATAACCGAAACCAGAATTAAGTTTCTTCCAATTATTTCTCAAATAAACAGAATCTATTCTTCCGAGATACTGAGATTCAGACCAAGGCCGATCCTTGTATAATAGGGCATCTCCTTTGGTTATTAAACTATGCCCATCTACATTTTTTCTAACTTTCAGCAATCTATGCACGACATAATGATTCCCGCTACCGCAAACTACAAGATCTCCTTTTTTAAGTTCCTGAATATTACATGAAACCAACAATGCCCTTGTTTTATTATTTATTGTCGGGCGCATGCTTTTTCCCAACATAGTTATTTTAGCAGGCACTCTCTCTTTCAAGTTCCTGTAGACAATATCAGATAATCTTATTGCAACAGTATTATCGGTCATCGTTCAGAATAAAATCTACTATTGAATGATCTGGTTTAAAGCCAAGTTCGAAAACCTCTACAGCCTGAACCACATCTGCCAGGAACTGGGTTCTTTCCACCACCAACTCTCTATTATACAGATGCTGAATGCAAAATGCCATTATACCAGATAATGCTGCTGCTCCACCAAGTCTTTTAGAATAATTTTTTTTTGATTGCTTTAACAGATATATCTTTCGCAATTTTAACTTCACTGGCACATCATTTGGGTACCTGGGAGAATTGTATACAAAAAACTGTTCCTTTTCTCTCTTTATAATTATCTTATCATCATTGATAACAGAACCAAGACCTTTCCACAGACCAGCCATTGTAGACTTCCCAACACCGGATTTACCTGAAAAAACCAAAGCTTCACCCTTGTGCCTCACTGCTGCTGCATGCATTAAACAAG
This sequence comes from Marinilabiliales bacterium, assembly GCA_002869425.1. Taxonomy (GTDB): domain Bacteria; phylum Bacteroidota; class Bacteroidia; order Bacteroidales; family BM523; genus BM523. The sequence goes on along the minus strand of PKSZ01000343.1, from coordinate 6,356 downwards.
CATCATTATCAATCATCAAATAGTATTGTATCAATGGACCCAGTGGGTAAATAAAGGGATTGAAACCCTCTGCAAACAGATCAAAAGAACAATCCACAAACAAAAACCATTTTCTATCCTTATTAATTTCAAGGATTGCTACTGTTTTATCAAGATTCTCCGAATCAAGCAAAACAACATAAATACTCAACCCCTGAACCACAATATTCCAATGAAAGTACTGGTGGGCGCTCTTATTCGACTCAGGCTCAAGGTCTTCAGAAGACAAGACAACCTTTCCTTCTAAATCAAATTCAGGTAACCCATCAATTACCTTGATTGAATAAGCAACACCTTCTGATCGCACTTCCCTAAAATTAACATACTTGTTCGAATCTGTTAAACACAAGGGAAACCCGCTATTAATAAGCTTTAAATAAACTCCAGCAATATTATAAATACGTTCCGTGCCTGATTTGTTCACATTGATTATTTGAAAGGAGAGGCAAAAGGATTGTCATCAACAGGTGGTGAATCATCGTCCGGAGAATTCTTCCATGATGGATCACTTGGAGATGTTGAAGCCATAAAAAAGTTTATATCTTTATCCACCCAGATAGTTTTCACTTCGGGCTTCTTATAGATCTTCTTTATTTTAATATTTCTCTTCAAGTTTATACTTTTTCCAAAAAAGGCATGAGCCTTGCAAACAAATCCTTGGTATCCTGTATGGCTATTTCTTCATCAACATCATATTCTGCAGACAATTCATTTGCTATATCTTCAATTGAAAGAGTACCTGAGATTTGATCCCAAAGATAAGCGCTTACTTCATTTAATGAATATACATTTCCAAAATCTGCTATATTATCAACCAACGGAACCAAAACCATTTCACTGGATACTCTCTGGGCTACAACATTTTCTTTTTTTCTATATATGTCTTTTTTATTCACCAAACCAATACAGATACAAAACAACCAATATACAAAGATAGCCAATAGCATCCATTTTTTCAATTATAAAAAGCACTTAATAAAGTAAGTAAATGCCACAGGATGAACTAATAAGAGAATTAAGAGTGTAAATTACCGAATTATCGAACAAGTAGCTTTTGCGTGTAGCATTGATTCATTCCTGTAATTACTATCAAATAAACGCCTTGCCCAAGATCTGAAACATCAAGAATATAATTTTCATTTGAAATATTACCATCCTGCACAACTTCGCCCAATGTATTATATAACATATAATGCAAGCTACCTGCATTTATGATATGAACAAGAATTTCTGCAGGGTTTGGGTAGAGCTCAATTCTGTCTTTTTCGAGCGAAAAATTTTGTAAACATGCATCCAGTTCTATTTGTATTGTATCTGAAGAAACACACCCGTTTTGATCTATGACTTCAATCCATATTTCATGATTTCCTAGGCCATTAGTGTCAGTGTCGAAAATATAGCTTTCATCAGCAGATAGATCATTCCATAAATATTGGGTATATATACCTGGACTTAACTCAAACTGTCCACTTCCTGCACAAAGAACCGTATCGACACCCAACTGAGGTTCAAACACATCCATTATGTAGACATGCATAGATTGAATGCTGTCGCAACCAAAAAGGCTTGCAGCAGTATCAGAAATTACCTGCTCACTGTTGATCCATTCTCCTAACAAAAAAACACTATCTCCTTCACACAAATAATAATCTGAAGTATCTGCAAACACATCATGTGTTTCTATTTGGTATTGAATAATGCTATCGCATCCATACAAATTGACAAGAGTATCAACAATTAATGTATCTGAATGATACCAAGAATCAACAATTTGAATACTATCGTTGATGCATACGCCAAAAGCGTTATATACAACATCAGACTGATGTATTGAAAACTGAACGGTATCTGAAGTAATATTACCACAACCTGCATCAACGCTACAAACAATACTGAAGGAAGAATCACTTAAGAATGGCCCTATATTTATTTCTGCAACAGAATCTTCAAGGAAATAACCTGATCCTAGATACCATTGAATATATTCATGATCGACATTTGTAATGGCAGACAACAAGGCAACATCACCTTCACACAAATCCTCCTGATCCTGATCTATTATTATTTCTGCATTAGAACATTGTCTCAACAACAAACTAAACCTGTTTTCATAGGTACCTGAATCAGTGTAAAAGGAATAGTGTGCAGCTTGTTCAGCCACAATGAACGTATCGATGTATGCATCGTACAGTTTACACTCAACAGTATCTCCAAAAACACCGACATCTACAAAATTTATAGTAAAGTTTGCACTCTCACCGGAATAGAAAAAGACATTGATGCTAGTATCTACCTCAAAAGGTTCAATTCCCAGTACAGTATATCGTGAATTATTTGCTTCCGTATAAATAGTAGGAACTTCTGGTAATCCATATAATTGATATGCATTGTTCTGTCCATAATGAATAATCAGATCATCAGAATATAACGCAGACTGAAGCTGCAATTTCAACACAGAAGGTGTTGATTTGTAAAATCCCTGACTACTATGTATTCTTGCTGTATTATCCATGCCAAAACTTCCACCACTGGCATTTGTACTCTTTACAAAAAAGCCCTGCATCGCAGGTATTTCGGCTGTTGCTCCATTGGTAGAAATTCCATTTCCATATGTGGCATACTGCACACCATTCCATAAATACACCACAGAATCAATATCCTGCATCTGGATTCCCGGGGAATCCCAGTTTATTGCACTCGGATACGGGTTTCCCACCAGGTTCCAGCCATCCTTCATTGGATCTCCGGTATTTGAGTTTTCCAGAACAACGCTGTGCAATCCTGTATTTACAGGCATATTATAAACAACCGTATGTGGCAGGCCATCCAAAAACTCAGTTACATATCCCGTCATCACCTCCATGGGGTCGCCACTGAGTAAAGAATTCCAATATGCGCCAGGTTCATAGTATTCATCTAAGTATGATCCATTATAAACATCTGCAAGCACTCCGGCAGAAGGAGAAGATACATAGTGTTTCTGCGCTGATAAATACAATTGAATATTTGATGTACCAAGCACATTTAAAACCCCATCATCTATCAAAGAAGCTGTACCTGTTGCATCAGATCCCATAAAGAAATTTCCATTTATATTTAAAGAGAACCCAGTATTTATGGTTAAGGCAGCATTGGGTAAGATCTGCAGATTTTTCATGTTCTGATCTGATGAAACCACAGGATTATTTAGAGTAACCGGAATTATCACATCCTCATCAAAGGCAGGAACTCCATTTGGATTCCAGTTTAGAGGATCATTCCAGTTACTTCCGTTAAAGCCTGTCCATGTTTTGGTAACTACTGTTCCTTCCAGCTTAAACACCCAGTAATCTGCACCGCCAAAGCTTCCATGGTTACCAGAAACATCAACATCAGTTGACCTGGAATAACCTGAAATGATGTATCCTCCATCTGCAGTTTGATTTACCGAATTAGACCAGTCTTCAGATGTTCCTCCAAAGTTTTTTTCCCAGGCCATTGAACCATCAGAATTCATTTTCACGCACCAAAAATCATAACTGCCATAATTGGCTGAAACATCACCACCTGTAGCATTTGACACACCAACAATAATAACTCCTCCATCGCTTGTGGCAAATGATGAATATGAACGATCATCTCCTGAACTTCCATAGTTACTTTCCCAGCTAATATTTCCTGCATTGTCAAGCTTACAGGTCCATGTATCATAACTACCATGAGCACCTGTAACCTGTCCATCAGCAGAAGGTGAACTTCCTGTAATAAAAATATCTGTTGCAGAAACCCGTACACTATTTCCCCAGTCATCAGAAGTACCACCATAAGTCTTTTCCCACAATAGGCTACCATCTGTATCCAGGTTCAACAACCAGTAATCATAACTACCCAAGTTCGATGAAATATCCCCATCAGTAGAATTTGTATAACCAAAAACCAAATATGTACCATCGGAAGCCTGCACTACAGAATTGGCAATATCTGTTTGTGAACCTCCATTAGATACCTGCCAAAGAATATTTCCTGAATTGTCTGTCTTTACTGTCCAAAAATCCTCGAGTCCGTTGTTTACAGTAAGATTTCCATCTGATGAATAGCTAAACCCTGTAATGACTATGCCTAAATCAGAAGACTCAATTACACAATTTCCCTGATCGCTATCGCTTCCACCGTATGATTTCTCCCAAAGTAAATTCCCGTCAACGTCGAGCTTTATCAGCCAGACATCAAAATTTCCATATGAGAAAGAGACATCTCCATCCAGAGACGATGAAGCACCTAGGATTAAAAAACCTCCATCACTCGATTCAGCAATGTAGTTGGGCTGATCGGTTCCCGAGCCACCATATGTTTTTTGCCACAATAAGTTTCCATTGCCATCCAACTTTACAATCCAATAATCAGTATCACCATAATTAACCGACACATCTCCATCGGAAGAGTATGCTGCTCCAACAATTACATATGATCCATCTGAAGTTTGAATACTATGTGTTGCATAATCATCGACCATCCCACCAAGGCATTTTTGCCACTGCATAGCAGGTTGAGAAAACAGCAGAACTGGAAACAAAAACAATAAGGTTAGAAAAAATTTCATAACAGTGCTTTACACAAAGATATGAAATCCCTCAGCGATAATCCAGATTATAAGCACAAGCAAGATACTATTCTGCTTCTTTTTTGATTAATGCAAGTCCAAGGTCCTTCAATTGCTTATTATCAACAGCTGATGGAGAATCTATCATTATATCTTTACCTGCATTATTCTTTGGGAATGCTATATAATCTCGAATTGAATCGGTTCCACCAAAAAGAGAAACAAGTCTATCGAATCCAAAAGCTACACCACCATGAGGAGGTGCTCCATATTTAAATGCATTCATTAAAAATCCAAACTGAGCCTGCGCTTCCTCTCTTGTAAATCCAAGGTGAGAAAACATTTTTTGCTGCATTTCTGTATTGTGAATACGAATTGAACCACCACCAACTTCAACTCCGTTAATTACCATATCGTAGGCCTGTGCACGAACTTCCGCAGGTTTTGATTCAAGTAGTTCAACATCATCAACAAAAGGAGCTGTAAAAGGATGGTGCATGGCATGGAAACGCTGTGTGTCCTCATCCCATTCCAGTAATGGAAAATCAACTACCCAAAGTGGTACATATTTGTTTTTATCTTTAAGTTCCAGCTGATTGGCCATTTCAAGTCTTAGCTCCCCCAAGGCTCTCAATGTTTGAGCTTTATCGCCTGCAAGGACAAGCAATAAATCACCCTTACCAGCACCCATTAAGCTAGCCCACTGCTTTAGATCCTCCTCGGTGTAAAACTTGTCCACAGAAGACTTCATACTACCATCTTCATTGCACTTAACATAGACCAAGCCTTTGGCTCCGATTTGTGGCTTTTTTACAAAATCCGTTAACTTGTCAAGCTGTTTCCTACTATATCCTCCACAATTCTTAACGCAGATTCCACCTACATATTCAACACTATCAAAAACAACAAAATTTTTACCCTGAACCATATTGGTGAGCTCATGAATTTTCATATCGAACCTCAGATCGGGCTTATCTGTACCATAAGATTCTATTGCCTCTTTATATGGCATTTGCGGAAATGTTTCAAACTGAATACCTTTTATCTCTTTAAACAAATATGTAATCAGTCTTTCAAAGGTTTCTAATACCTGTTGCTGGCTTACAAAAGACATTTCACAATCAATCTGCGTAAATTCAGGTTGACGATCAGCCCTAAAATCCTCATCACGAAAACACTTCACAACCTGGAAATACTTATCCATTCCTGAAACCATGAGCAATTGTTTGAACTGCTGTGGAGACTGTGGCAAAGCATAAAACTGACCGGGGTGCATGCGTGAAGGTACAACAAAGTCGCGTGCACCTTCAGGTGTTGATTTAATTAAAACCGGTGTTTCTACTTCGATAAATTCTTCGCTATCTAAATAATCGCGAGTAAGCTTAGCAACCTTATGTCTAAGCATCAAAGCTTCTTTAACAGGATTTCTTCTGATATCGAGATAACGATATTTCATCCTCAACTCTTCGCCACCATCAGTCTCATCCTCAATTGTAAATGGAGGTACTTCAGATTTGCTTAATATTTCAAATTTATCTACCCTGATTTCAATTTCCCCTGTCGGAATATTTTTATTCTTAGATTCCCGCTCAATTACTTTACCCTGTACTTTAACTACAAACTCCCGACCAAGCTTTTTCGCTCTCTTCATTAACTCTTCATTGGCAACCGCCTCATCAAAAACCAACTGCGTTATCCCGTACCTGTCTCTTAGGTCAACCCAGATAATAGACCCTTT
>PKSZ01000392.1 GCA_002869425.1 Marinilabiliales bacterium | reverse complement strand
TCGCCTTTTTCCATAAATTAGATTGTTGAATATACAAATAATCTTTGACATGATGAAAAAATTTGCAAAAACATAAGATTTCTCTTGTTTCCAAAAAAAAAGGCCACTCGAGGTGACCTTTTTTGCATACGAGATAATATATTACTTAACTAAAGTAATCTTTTTTGTTGTGATGCTGTTATTTTCAATCACTTTAACAAGATACGTACCTTCAGATAATGATGATAGATCAAGTTTTGCGTTGTTGTTGATATTACTTTCAGTAACAACAATTTCACCAATCATATTATAAACCTGAACGGTTGCATACTCTGCATTATCAATTGAAATCTGATCTTTTGCTGGATTTGGATATACATTAATCTCAGTATTTTCAATCATTGTATTTTCAATTCCTGTTGGTTCAGCTATAATTGCACCTACCCATGGTACATTAGCATTATCTGCTGTAAAATAGTACCAGTTGAATCCTGTTCCCTGTGGGTCCATATAATGCTGTACAGATTCTGCTGGGAATGGATTTTGATTGTCGCCATATAACTGTATATCGCCAGCATCAGTTCCGCCCAATTCTGCTCCAATAACATAAAGACCACCGTCTGTTGGTGTGAAAGAACTTGTAAGAGGTAAAGTAACCAATGCACCAGCTGCATTGTCATCCAATGTAATTGTATAAGCTGCTGTTGAAGCTACCTCTGAAGCACCACCTGTATTCATGTCATACTCATACATTTTTAAAGTAACAGTACCACCAATTGGGCTATTATCTGCAACATAAGCAAATAAGCTATCAACCTGCTCACCTACCATGAAATAATACATAGCACCAATTACACAACCAGCTTCACCATATGATCCAAGTCCGCAATATGCAGTAACTGCACCTGCTCTTGAGAAGAAAGTTTCACTTGTCATGAAAGATACAGTATCTTTATTGTTATCAGGGCTTTCATCAGTTTGATCTTGTGTTAGATCAAAAACACATTCATAAACCTGATCTGCTGTTGCAGGAACTGAAAACATTTCGTTTGCATATAAAGTATCATTAGTTCCTGAAGTTAAAGAAGCATAAGGATCGCTACTGCTTGTAAATGTTCCGTTATTAATATTTACATTCAAAGTAACGTTTGTTTGATTGTTTGCACCCAGATTGTTAACATTAGCACCGAACATAACATCTTGTGCCTGAGAAACAGGAAGGCTACCATAATAACCACCATAAGGTCCTACATGAACCATTGCTTTTTTCATTTTGATATCATCCATAATTGATGATCCCACACGGATGTTATCTACAGCTAATGCTCCCTGAGCATTTGATGTATGACGGAAAGCAATCCATGCACTTCCACCAGCGTATGACGTTAAATCTAAAGCTTCATGTGTCCATACCAGACCTGAAGCTGTTGTAACAGAAAAAGATCCTGCAACAGTTGAAAAATCAGATGGAGCAGGTTCTGTACCAGCAATACTTGTTGTAACATAAACTTCATATGTTTCTGTATAAGAACCACCTAATGGAATAGCTGATGCATCCCATGATAATTCGTCTCCAGAAGCCATTGCTGTAATTTCAGGAGTAAACAACCAACGGTCAGCTTGTCCCGGAGGATCGAAATTTGAATTACTACATCCAAAAAATTCTGTTCCGTCAAAAGTCAGACTCATAATCCAACCTCCTGAAAAATCAATTCCCTGAGTATAAGTAGCATTATCAGTATTTCCATCAACATTCACAGTAGTCATGCCTGTTGTAGATCCTGTACCACTAAACCCTTCTTCATAAGTAGCCTGAATGCTCTTGTCTGCAGATGCTGGTTTAATTTTTCCGGAGAAGTTTTCTCCTTTTTGCAATGGTGGAGCAATTTGCTGCGCAACCATTCCAAAAGAAATCGCAATTAAGGAAATAAATAGCGTAATTTTTTTCATTTTAATTTGATATTAGTTAAACATTGTTTTGATTTCCCTCTAAAGTAGGTATTTTCAGTAGAAATATTAAATTATCTTGAAAATTTATTACTTTTTTAACAATTATTAAAGTATTTACTACAAGTATTACAATCGGTAAAATTTCAATATATTATTGACCAGAAATGTCAATCTCCCCTATGATGTCTTCTCCCATAAACGGAAACCACTGCTATGTATATTTTGAATTTCAATATTGGGTTCTGGCTTCAGATATTTCCTTAGTTTGGATATATAAACATCCATGCTTCTGGTTGTGAAATAACTATCATCACCCCATATTTTTTTTAACGCAATTTCTCTAGATAAAACCTGGTTTTTATACTCACAAAGCAAACTAAGCAATTCTGCTTCTTTTGGAGAAAGTTTTATCACAGATGATTGTTTTTGCAATTGACGCAACTCCACATTATACACAAAACTTCCAAGTTGAATTTTCTTGTCAACGGTTTCTACACCTTTGTTTTGCTTCAAAATCACTTTGATTTTAAACAACAAAACTTCTGAATCAAAAGGTTTGGTAATATAGTCATAAGCTCCCAGCTGATATCCCCTGATTACATCATCCTTCATATTTTTTGCTGTAAGAAACACAAAGGGTAGATTTTTGTAAATCATTTTCACTTCTGCTGCAATAGTAAATCCATCCTGTCTTGGCAACATAACATCAAAAATACACAAATCAAATTCTTCATCCCTAATCATTTCACCTACCTTCAAACCATCCGTAACCCAGCGCACATGAAAGTCATTTAGTTCAAGATAAGCTTTCAGAACCGCACCGAAACTCTCATCATCTTCTACCAATAATATTCTTTTACTCATTACTGTTTATTTTATCAAAGGATATAACAAACTCTGATCCTTCATGTGGTATTGAATTGACATTTATTTCGGCATTCATTAACTGCAATACAGATTTTACATAACTCAATCCCAAACCAAAACCTTTTACATCATGTATATTTCCGGTCTGTCCCCTGTAAAACGGATCAAAAATATGCTTCAATTGTTCTTTACTCATCCCCATTCCATTATCTTTTATGGATAAAAAGATTTTTTCACTTGTAATAGTACTGGAAATGTGTATTTCCGCATTCACAGAAGAATATTTAATGGCATTATCCAGTAAGTTTTGTATGACATTCAACAAATGATCTTCATCTGCCTGAATCATATCTTTTTCAGAGTCAAGCATTAAATCCAGTTTGATATTTTTTTGTTTTATCTGCAGTTCAAAAGTCCTGCACACATTGTTGATTATCTCATGTAATGCCAGAGGTTTCATCTTCAGCGATAGCTCACCCTTTTCCAGACAAGCCATTTGCAAAACATTTTCAACCTGCTGGTTCATTCTACGGTTTTCTTTGCGTATCATTCCAGTAAAATACTTTACTTTTTCTTTATCTGATAATACTTTTTCATCTTC
>PKSZ01000206.1 GCA_002869425.1 Marinilabiliales bacterium | reverse complement strand
TATAAACAAGCACAGAAGATTCCGGTCTGCGGAAATACACATATCCATTACCATCTGAGTTCGCCCAAAAGGAAAGTCCGTCATCATCGCTGTCGTATAAAAACAGTTCATAACATCCGGATGGCAGATCAATGGTATCATGGTACAGGTGATCAGCTTCCAGTTCATCACTGGTTCTTTCCATAACTATACTTCCCCATTCATCAAATATTTTGTATGAATTTTCCTGGGGTTGATGATTGGTTCTAAAATACATAACAAACAGACTGTCAAATCTTTCAGGTAAATCGAAATACGAAACAGCGCTATTGTTATATGGATATTCATCGGTATTTCCATTGGGATTTGAAACAGAGACTTCAAACTTTTGGTTGTCTCCTGCAGCTGCATCTATTTCTATCGGATACAGATCAACAGTATCGGTTTCAAGAAAGCTGAGAGCACCTGTCCAGTGGTATTCATAATCCAGGTTTCCATTTACACCATATTGAAAATCGAGTGTTGATAGCTCTTCAGAACCCGTGTTTTTTATAATGACTTTTGGTCTGCCGGCATTGGGGTTGTATCGATTATAATATTCCCAATTGTTGGGTGAAATGATATCTTCAATTGCAGCATCGTTGGTGAAATTTGGATCTCCGTATGAAATTAGCTGAACTGTAATTCTATAGTTTCCTTCACCGCCATTGGAAGGGTATGCTTCCATTCCATAGTCTATTGAAACTGTCTCCCCACTTTCTACAAATGGAGTGATATCATGGTTATACGTATCAGCAAAAGTTCCCGGGCACCATCCTGCTCTATCGTAAATCCATGTTCCACCTTGTGGGAAAACAGGATTGTTGGAACATTCTTTCCAATTTAGCCATTCGAATTGTTGAACACCATTAATTTTTAAGTTATGGTATTTAGGGCAAAATTCAGCACAGTTTTCTCCTTCGCCAAACCAATGACCCGTTGTTCTGGTTCTTATGGTGTACATAGATGCTTCATCGTTTAGTTGTACGTCAACTGCTGGCAACGAAACATCATCGGCAATGTTGGCATGACCCCAATCTCCAAGCCAGATTGTTTGAAAATCAACAACATCTCTAGGTGGAGTACCTTCTATAAAATAGAATTTTAAATCAATAAGCTCTTGTTGGTTTCCTGCAGAAATTTCTACTGTGTCACGCAAAATGGGGGCATAATCCGTAACATCATAAATCCATGTAAACCCATCAGGTCCAAGATCCAGATTAATTCCGTATGGTGTTACATAATTTTGAATTTGATGTGTAAGATTGATTAGATTATTTAAATATGTGCCATCATTTGTGTTTAATACAGAGTCTATTGCTGTTAATGCAGTATCAAAGGTATAGGACCAGGAATGCTCCCATATGTATGTTGTATCTTGTATAATATAACTTAAACCTTGTTGGTTAAAATCAATTTCTGGCTGACTGATCATTAGGCTTAGTGCAGCATCATAAACAGTATCTGTTTGGATGGTTTCAGTATTTGAAATATCGGCATCCGTAATAAACGCAATTTGTGGCCGTATTGAAAGACTATCCATGCCCATGTAAAGATTTTCTGCTTTAACTGCTTTTCGTTTTGGCAAACCAACCAAAGAGCCATGATTTGTATTGGTTTCGTTTAAGGCCAGTGTCCCTTCTTCATCAAATGTGTAATATGCTTTTAAATGGGAATACTGAGTGTGAGAGGGATCAATTTTTTTGTACATCCAGTTTTTTATTGTTGTATTGTCCAGTTCCGTATTCCAGATTCTAAATTCATTTATTCCTCCATTATATGCACCATAAGCATTTGCTTTTCCTGCTATTTTAAAAGCAGTAATTCCCGACATTGTTTTGTTTTTACCAGTCCCGGATAACCATAAGTTTCCATTCAGATAAATATGCATTTCTCCGGTTTCAACATTTTTGGTAAATGCCCAGTGATTCCATCTACCGGCATAGTCTTCAAAATTTGCAGCCTGATATATTCTGTCATAAGATGCTGTGCCAGAATTCCCTGCGTCCCAATAGACATTGCCATTGCCCCATGGTAGGTGAGCATTTACAACTCTGTTGTCATCTTCATCCCTTCCTTCAAATATATATGAATTGGAAGGTTGGATATTTGCATCTCCATATTGCCAAAAGCTAATGGTAATAGCACTATCAATTTCAGAGAAGACTTCACTTGGTACTTCTACATAATCGTTGGAAGAAAACGCTAAGTATTGATCTTCAAAATTGATGGTGTATGCTCCCGAAAAGCTTATAGAATCAGAAAGGAAGTTAATATTATCTGAAGCATTTTCTGTTGAAATTTCAACAATAATATCGGAAACTCCATCCCATACAAATGGTTGGTAAAAGGCAAAATTTTGTTCTCCTGATAGTGAAAAATTATGATTGTCATGATAACATAAAATCATGTTTTCATCAAGGTTTGAGCCATTAAAAAAAGAAGTTTTATTTGCAAGGCGTATGGTTATTGTCTGTTCACTTCCTGGGTTGTTTGTAAAAAGAGAAATACCAAGGATTGTATCCGTAATCCCTGCAGCACTTAATTCACTTGCCTGCCAGACAAAACTCGATTTGCTGCAGTGGTTGGATTGTGGAAAGATGTTGTTGCTTGTAACGCTTCCGTTTCCTATTGTATACGATTGATTCAAAGCATTAATTTCTGATGAATGGATAATTTTTTGAAAGGCACTGAATGTTGGTTGGTTAGAATATGTCAGGCTGTCAAATGTTCTCCCTGGTATAAAATAGTAGAGTGCATCCGTATTTCTGTATTCATAAAGATTTGTATAGGTTGTATAATCCCATTCACCACAAGCGTAACCATCTTGTGTGGTTGCCGGATCACATTTTAGGGTGTAAGACATCAGAATTTTGTGCCAATTACCTGTATACTCAGGGAAGACATACCATCCTCTTCGTTTTGTAATATCAGAAAAATCAAGAGTTTGAACAATAGTTGTATCCCCAGGGGCTGCTTTAATAACAATTGGAGTAAAAAAAAGGATGATCCAGACAAAGAGTATTTTATTCATGAATAGTTTTTCTATCCAATATAAAGGAATGGTTAATACCCTGGTCGTTATTTTATCTGTAAGGTATCGTTTGGCTTACTAAACACGTGAATTATTATACTTAACCCATTATCATGCTAACAATGGTTGCTGATAGTAAACTTGCGAGTGAACCTCCCAGCAGTGCTCTCATTCCGTATTTGGAAAGCAATTTTCTCTGGTTAGGAGCTAACGAGCCTATTCCTCCGATTTGAATACCTATGGATGCAAAGTTGGCAAAACCACATAGCATGTATGTTGAAATGATTATGGATTTTGGTTCTGCAAAGGCATTGGCTGTTTTTAGTTCAGCAAGACTAGTATAGCCCACAAATTCACTTGCTATT
>PKSZ01000641.1 GCA_002869425.1 Marinilabiliales bacterium | reverse complement strand
TTCTGATTGAGTGTTTCAATCTCTTTTTGCTTAAGCTCTATTTCATGGATTCTTTCATTCAGTTTAAGTTGTTTTAGTTCCACAAGTTTTTGCTGATCAGCCAGGAGACTGTCGGTTTTTCGGTACAATTCTTCCCAATCTTTTTCATATTTTTCACCAAGAGAAAGCAAAAATACAGGAATTGTAAATCCTGCTTTGGAAATATTTTGTTCATTGGTTTCAACCCGAAGAATTGGTCCTTGCGTGAAGTTTAGCATGCTATTCTTTGAATTATTGCAACTGTCAGTCACCAACAAGATATTATTTTCAATAGACAAATCGATAATATTTTTGGCTTCCTCACACTTATTCACACCAATGTAAATGATGTTCAGATTCTCTTTATATTGATCAATCTCCTGGGTATTGTTGATGATAATTATTTCGATAGATTTCTTTTTTACTTTTCTCCATTTTGAAATCCAACGCAATGATTTTGTTAGGCTGCTGTCTGCTGCCATCAAACCAATATGGAATGACTTATCATTATTTTCCCAATCAATAAACTGACCAAAACTGAAAATATATTCTGCCTTAACTTTTTCGTATATAAAAGATTTTACCTGTCCTTTGCTCTGGCTGGTTATAATAAACAAACAGGTTATGAAAACTATTCTTAAGAATTTTAACGATTCAATGCGAAACATAGATTTTCATTATTCCGCATAAATATATGAAAAAGAAGAGAAACAATTAGTCGTTTGAGAGTTCAAGGTCGCTGATATCGAATATATGTCCCATTTTTTCCTTTTTTGTTTCTAAGTATTTTTTATTGTGTGTGTTGGGTTGAATAACATCTTTAACTACATCAACGATTTCGAGGCCGTAACCTTCAAGACCAATACGCTTAACAGGGTTATTTGTAATGAGTTTGATTTTGCGAACACCTATTTCTCTTAATATCTGGGCGCCAACACCATAGTCTCTTTCATCTGCATCATACCCCAGCTCAATATTGGCCTCAACTGTATCTCTGCCTTCTTCCTGAAGTTTGTATGCTTTTATTTTGCTAAAAAGACCAATACCTCTACCTTCCTGATTCATATAAACGACTACACCTTTACCTTCTTTGTCAATCATTTCCATTGCCTGATGAAGTTGTGGACCGCAATCGCACCTTAGTGAGCCAAATACATCTCCTGTTAAACAAGAACTATGCACTCTAACCATTATGGGTTCATCTTCTTCCCATGTTCCTTTGATAAGTGCGACATGCTCTAGCCCATTCCTTTTTTGTTTGAATGGAATCAGGTCGAAATTTCCGAATTCAGTAGGAAGTTTAACACGTGTACCTCTAATAATCAGAGACTCATTTTTTATACGATAAGCAATAAGTTCTTCTATTGAGATGATCTTAAGATCGAATTTTTTGGCAATTTCTATTAGTTGGGGCAACCGTGCCATTGTACCATCATCATTCATTATTTCCACCAGTGCACCGCCAGGCTTCATGCCTGCCAGTCTGGTAAGGTCAACAGTGGCTTCTGTGTGCCCAGCTCTTCGCAAAACACCATTGGATTTTGCTTTTAATGGAAAAATATGACCGGGTCTTCCCAATTCAACAGGGTTTGTTTCAGGATTTACTAAAGCATTTATGGTTTTTGCTCTATCACTTGCCGAAATTCCTGTTGTGCATCCGTAACCATTCAAATCAACAGATATTGTAAAAGGAGTTTCATGTAGTGCTGTATTTTTCCCAACCATGAGTTCCAGTTCCAGTTCGTTACACCTTTCCTCTGGTAATGGAGCACAGATCAATCCTCGTCCATGTTTTGCCATAAAGTTGACAATTTCGGGGGTAATGGTTTCTGCGGCAGCAATAAAGTCGCCTTCATTTTCCCTGTCTTCATCATCAACAACAATGATAACTTTGCCCTGGCGGATATCTTCAATTGCTTCCTCAATTGAATTTAACTGGTATTGTGTCCCCTTTTCTGTCATATCAATAACTGTTTAGTGATGCAAATTTAAAAACAATGTATGGGATTAACGTTCAAGAACCAGAGTTTTTTAACATGTTCAAAAATCAGGTCTGCAAATTTTTTATGTAGAACTCAGAGAGTTCTTTAACCTTTACTGTATTGTTGAAATTTTTTTCAACAAAGGTCCTGGCATTTTTACCTATTTGTTCAATCTTTTCTTCATTATTTAGGAGGTGAGAAATGTATTGAAGATTTTCTTTTACCGTGTTTGCAATGAAAATATTTTCTTCTGATGAACATGGAATTCCTTCTGCTCCAACAGATGAAGTAACAATAGGCTTTCCCATAGCCATTCCTTCAATGATTTTGATTCTCATACCACTTCCTGAAAACAGCGGAACAATCATTATGCTATGATCATTGATAAATTTTTGGGCATCATCAATTTCACCATGGAAAACAATGCCTTTTTTTTGAATTGAATGGATGAAAGATTTGGGTGCATTTCTTCCTGCAATATGAAATTCTGTATTAGGAAATTTATCAATAATTAATGGAAAGACTTTGTTTATGAACCAAAGCAAGCCTTCAAGGTTGGGTTCCCAATCGAGGGAGCCCAGATGAAAAAGGCTGGCTTTTTTTTGTGTGTGCCGAATGTTGTATTTGTTTGGTTCAATTCCGGTGGGACACACCATTACAGGTTTATGATTGCCTTTTATTGAGAACATGTTGGCATCTCTTGGACTGATGGGTACAAGAAAGTCGTATGTGTTGATGAATGATTCCTCAAATTTTCTCAATCGTGATGCGATGATTTTTTTATAGTATTTTTTAAGAGGATTTTTCTCATTGGTAACCAGTCTGTCCCATATTTCATGTTCGATATTATGAGCTCTGAAAGCAATTATACTCCTGCTTAATTGTCTTATGGTTTCAATATAGGGCGCAGCATAGAGACCTTCGATCTGTACAATGTCAAATTTGTTATTTTGAAGGATATCAGTTAGTTGTAGCTTAAATTTATTTGATATAAACCTTTCAGCATTGTAGGGTAGTTTTGAAAACAGTAAATTCTTTAATGCAGCTGTTGCTGATATTTCAGCTGGAACTTCTACAGGAATATATTTTGCAAGTTCAAGAATATTTTTTGGGGCTTCTTCAAAAGAATATGGATGCTTCTTTGTTTTCATGTACAGAACAGTAATATCATGACCGTTCTTTTTGAAACCTTCAATCATTCGTAACATCGCTATTGCTCCACCATCATTGGGAGGGTAAGGACTTTTTACACATAAAAAGAGGATTTTCATCCGTTCAGTTTTGTGTTTTTACTGTAGCTAAGCTCTTTCCATTTAAAACGAATAAGCTTCTTAAAAATATTTATATATGTTTCAGTATCCATGATAACCGAATCATTTGCAGCTTTGTAAGTAAGCCAGAATCCGAGTGGTAAAAGAAT
>PKSZ01000034.1 GCA_002869425.1 Marinilabiliales bacterium | reverse complement strand
AGAAATGAAAGCTAAGGATTATATAGCAAGAGAAGATAAATTTGGAGCCCACAATTATCACCCACTACCTGTAGTATTGGAAAAAGGTGAAGGTGTTTATGTTTGGGATGTAGAAGGAAAGAAATATTTTGATTTTCTATCTGCATATTCAGCTGTAAACCAAGGACATTGTCATACAAAGATTGTCGATGCTATGGTTAATCAGGCCAGAAGACTTACTTTAACTTCAAGAGCTTTCTACAACAATATGCTTGGTGAATATGAGGAATTTGCTACCAAATTCTTTGGTTATGACAAAATATTACCAATGAATACTGGTGCTGAAGGTGATGAAACAGCCATTAAATTATGCCGTAAGTGGGGATACCAAAAGAAAGGAATTCCTGAAAACATGGCTAAAATTATTGTTTGTGAAAACAACTTTCACGGAAGAACAGTAACCATAATTTCTATGTCAACAGATCCTGATGCATACAAAGACTATGGACCATACACTCCTGGTTTTGTAACCATTCCATACAACGATATAGCCGCTCTTGAAAAAGAATTACAAGATCCTAATGTAGCAGGATTTCTTGTAGAACCGATACAGGGTGAAGCTGGTGTATTTGTTCCCGATGAAGGATACCTGAAAAAAGCATATGATCTTTGTAAGAAAAACAACGTCTTATTTATTGCCGATGAAGTTCAAACAGGTATTGCCAGAACAGGTAAATTACTGGCTTGTGATCACGAAGGCATTAAGCCGGATGTATTGATTTTAGGTAAGGCTCTTTCTGGTGGTGTATTTCCTGTTTCAGCTGTTTTAGCAGATGATGATATCATGTTGTGCATAAAACCTGGCGAGCATGGTTCTACTTTTGGTGGAAACCCAATTGCAGCTAAAGTAGCTATTGCCGCATTAGAAGTAATTGAAGAAGAAAAACTTGCTGAAAATGCAGAACGTCTGGGCAAAATTTTCCGGAAAGAAATTGCAGCTATCGATTCAGATATGATTGAATTGGTTAGAGGTAAAGGTTTATTAAATGCTGTAGTTATTAAGCCTAAAAACGGAAAAACTGCATGGGATGTATGTGTAGCCATGTCAGAAAACGGATTACTGGCTAAACCAACTCACGGTCACATTATTCGTTTTGCTCCACCATTGGTGATCAATGATGATCAATTAAAAGAGGCAATCGATATAATCAAAAAAACAATTTTGAATTTTAACTAAACTCAAATTACTAGATATACGAAAGGGTAGCTTTTGACAAGCTGCCCTTTTTTATTAGTAAAACACGAAAAACTAGTATACTAATCGTTAGTATTGAATAGTTTTTAGCTACTTTTGAATCGTGAAAAAAACAGCACAAAAAAAGAGCACTTGGCACCGAATGAAGCTTCTTAATGCTTATTACAGAAGATCGGGTCTATACACTTTTGCCTTAAGAAATATTCTTAAAGTTACTGGTATTGTTCTTCTGCTGCTGGTTGGATTGTATTTTCTTGATAAGTACGTATTTGACATTAATGGCGCTTTTCGTAATATTACTGAAAAGCTACCAGCTGTATATGTTTATCTTGTTTTCTTTACATCTGAAACACTATTCGGCCTTGTACCTCCAGATATATTTATTGCTTGGGCAAATTCATTTCAACAACCCTGGCTGATACTGACATTTTTATCAGTTTTATCATATTTGGGTGGTGTTACTGCATATAAGCTGGGATACTGGTTCAGGAAAATACCAAGAATCAATAACTACCTGGAAAGAAGATTTGGCAAATACAAAAAACAAGTAAAAAAATGGGGAGGTATTGTTATCATTATAGCAGCTCTATTCCCTTTACCCTTTTCTACAATTTGTATTATGGCCGGGACTATGCGGTATCCATTCATCAAGCTAATCCTGTTTGGTCTAACCCGATTTTTAAGATTTTTCCTTTATGCTTTGGCTATTTTCAAAGTGATTTAAAAACTACAACCTATACATGACCAGCCACAGAATGGTTTGGTAATTCTGCTTTTATTATTCCAAGAAATGAAATATACAGACAAATAATCGTTACTATGTGACTGATATCATTGTGATTAAAAAATGTATGAAAGGATAGTTTAAATCCATGTATAAAGACAAGTGAAATTGCAAATATAAACCCCAGTGCAATTAAAAAATGGGGAAACTTCTTGCATCTGAAATACACTGAAATTTGTATTGTTGAGACGATCCCAATCAAGCCAACAGCCAAATTTACCTTTGCCGCAATAAAGCTCATTGTATAAAATACAGCAAACATATAGACTGCAAGCTTAAAATATGCCAAAATTTTCAACATTTTGGCAACCTTCTCTCCTTTAACCAGACGAATGGAGGCAATCTCTGCAAAAAATACTGAAAGTCCGATAAAGCACCAGGAAACCATTTTTAAACTATAACCTGTATACATGAATAAGAGGTGTGCAACTCCTCCAACGAATGAAGATATTCCCATGAAAAGATAAAACAAGCGCCAGTTTTTACGGGTGTTTGGGTAAGCTTTTAATAATCGGAAAATGAAATACGCACAAAAAACAGAAACCAATACATCCGTTAAAAAAGTAACTGGCTCTGATAAAATAATCCCTGCTAATACAATTGAATTATCCATAAGTGAAGCAAAAGTATGCAGTTTTCATTTATTTACCCTATAAATGGATTAAAAATATTAACACATCTCTGTGAACTATCGTATGCTATCAAGCAAAATCCTTGCATTATCAATATTATTGGAGCTTTCTTCGATAATCTCCTGCAATACACTTCTTGCCTCTTCAATTCGATCCAGAAAAATTAAACATCTTGCTGCTTGATATTTCGCATCATACTTGTAATTCGGATCATTTTGAAGGCTGTCCTTTGTAAAATAATTCAATGCCTTAGCATACTCATAATTATTTAATAAGGACATTCCCGTATAGAATAATGTTGAGGCTGAATTATCACCCAACTTCACTCGTTTTTCAAGACTATCTGCTGCTTTTGAGTAATCACCAGCTTCATAATATTCCAAAGGTACTGCAGGAGCTACTGCTTCTTCAGACTTTGCTTTACTTGCGGTCCTACCAGAAAACAAACCTCCCGTGTTTTTTCTTGAACGATTTCCAGTAGTTGCTGGCGCAGCTTCAGTTTCTACCTGCTCTTCATCTGTTGTCAGCATACGATCATTCGACAAAATATCTATAGTATTATGCACCAATTCTTCCTTATCTTCTAGCTGCACTTCTTCTGGTTTTGCTTTTTCTGCAAGCATTACTGCTTGATCTGCATCAAAAGAATCATCCACAGATAGCACTATTGTTTCTGCTTTCTTTAACTCGTCCTTAGATGACTTGGCAGACACCTCTCCTGTTGCTACCTTCTTATCTTCAGCTTGAATAAATCCATCAGTCACATTTTCCAATTCACTTT
>PKSZ01000567.1 GCA_002869425.1 Marinilabiliales bacterium | reverse complement strand
CATCCGATTCAGTATAATCTATCAATTTATCTGGATTCATTTTTTCCAGACATTCAAAATGCCTTTTACTAGCCACAGCCCAACATTCACCTCCCAGAAGCTTTGCAACTTGAACAGCAAAACATCCAACTCCTCCGGAAGCACCATTTATTAGTACCGATGAGTCTTTTTTAATATTCCCTTTATCCCGGAGAGCTTGAAGCGCAGTAAGCGCTGCAAGGGGAGATGCTGCCGCCTCTTCAATAGAAATATTTTGAGGCTTATGGTCAAATACATTTTCAGAAGCAACTGCAAATTCAGCATATGCTCTACCATATTTTCTATTTAGTCTCCCATAAACGATATCTCCAACCTTAAACCTAGTAACTTCATTACCCGTTTCCACAATTTCTCCACAGGCATCAAATCCAAGAATAATCGGGAAGTGCGAGCCCAGTGTGTATTTATGGTTGCCTATTCGAATTTTCCAATCTACAGGGTTTATGCTGCTTGCCAGGACCTTTATTTTAATGTCAGTGCTTTTTTCAACAACAGGTTCATCTATCTCTTCAATCCTTAGTTTTTCAGGACCTCCATACTCATATAATACAGCAGCTTTCATTGAATTATAAATTTAAATGCAAAAATACAATCTTTTCTAAGACTGGAAAGTTATTGAGTATTCTCCTTTGCTCACTTTTGGTTGAGAAAAATATAGGATTGAACAATGAATTACAGAATAATATCAATTTGAAGTAACAAAATTCAAAAAATTGAGTATAAGTTAGTATTTTAGCAATGATTAATACTAACCAAATTATTTAACAATGAGATTTACAAAATCAATTAAAACAATTGCTTTGTTTGTTTTTTCAGGAGTATTTCTTTTTAATTCTTGTGAACTGGAAGAAAAACCTACTCCAACACATGAACTGATGCAGGGAGTATGGGAACTGGTTGAAGCTTATGATGCAAATGATTCATTAATTACGGATAGGGTAACAAGTTTTTATCCAACTTATCTTCATCTTGATGATATGAACTCTGTAAATTCAACAGCTGGTCCATTATTTATGTATATCGTTTATGGTGATAGTAGGTTTATTGAAGTGCAAAGTAAAATGGGAGATATTTTTAAGTATGCAGATTTAACACTTACGGAAGGTGAATGGTTTATTAAAAAGAATGAGGTTGTAACAGATTTCACAATTGAAATGAAACTGAAATTTCCAACAATGGACGTTTTTACTAATATTATGGAATTAATGAATGTTGATGTAGGTGGTATTGTAGGAGATATGTTGGATGCCGTTATCTATCATAAGTTCCTTACAGTTGCAGTTGAAATTAACGATGATAATGATGAAAGTATGACCTGGACATTTAGTGATGAAACACAAGCTCAGTATAACACAAAAGACTATACTGGAACATATATGTCTTTTACAGGTGTGGGAGTTGAAGAGTTTTCACGTTGTAAACTGAAATTTGTAAAGAAAGTAGAATCATTGACAAACCTTGTAAATGATGCAGCCGGAGGGCAGGGAGGTAAGTAGAAACGATTTTTTGTATAATATTTTAGGTGGCTTAAAGCCACCTTTTTTTTGCATCTGTAAATAAGATTTATTAAGTTTGTAACAGGCTATTGGTCAGAAGGGTAGGTGAGTATTAATAGATAAAAAAGTAATGAAATGAAGAATTTAGTTAAGCTTATGGTTATGTTTTTCTTGTCAGGTTTGATTTTACTAGCCTGCAAAAAGGATGCTGATGAAAATTCAGATTCAAATCTTCCGGATAATAATAACAATAACAATACAGAGGAGACTGTTGAGTATAACAAATACCTGGCTTCAGGAAGCTATGGCGATGTGATCCGTTATGAGATAGATGAAGAAAATAATATTTATAAATATTATAATGAAACAACAGGTCAATCTGATAGTGGAACGTATGTTGTATCAAATGATGCAAATCTTCAGGGAGTATATGAGGTAAGCTTAGGATCTGATAATTTTTACGCAGTAGAATTGGCAGATAAAGCCTTTGCCACATCTTTGCCTTCAGGTAGGGCAGAGAATGAGTTGTGTTTTGGACTTTCTGCAGATCTTGATTTGTCAACCAGTTTTTCAACATCAGATATAGCTGGTAAATATCTTTTTATTATTTACGATGATTTAACATCTTCTGAAATATGGGGTGGTTATGAATTGTTTTCAGATGGAACATATACATGGCAACTAGGTCCTCAGGATGAAGCAAATTTCGATGAAAATACGCATTTCGCAGGAGGAGGATCAGGAACCTGGGGTATTTCTTCAGAAGATCCTTCCCGCTTAATATTCACTGAAGATGGAATAGATTATTTTGGTACCGTATATCCTGGAAAAGCAATGTTGATAGATAATGGTACTGGAAATGGTTTTACTTTGGGAATTTACTATCCTGATACTCATGTTTCACAATCAGATGTGGCAGGCTATTATAGATATCTTGATATAACACTTGATGGAGATCAGGGAGTTGGTTATTATAATATTCCTTCAAGTGGATCAGAATTGTCGTATTATTATAAGTATCGTTCATCCAGTGAAGGAACAGGTAGCTGCTCAGATTTCACAACAGTTGGGACAGTTAACAATATGTTTAAATGTACAGATATATTTGATGGCGATACGTTTTATAATTATTTTATCATTTTGCCGGGAGAAGTTATGCTTCATTTTTGTGCAGGAGATAATGGTTTGGTGAGCTATGGAATTGGAGCTAAAATAAACTAAAGAATTATTATCAATGTTTTATGAAATGGCAGGTATTCTTTATCTGCCATTTTTATTTCATAAAATTTCTTAAACAGATTTTAAGAAAGCAAATATCTGGTTTCAAATTGATATATTTGTGACAATAAGAACGGGCATTATAGAGTTATATTATTAATATCTGTTCAAAATATAATGGAATGAGATTATTATTGATTGTTGTTGTATTGATATTTTGTTACCCTGTGTTTTCTCAAAAAGATATTTCCGGGATATTGAAGAATGAGCTTGAACGTGAAATGAAAGTTTTGTCAGATCAGGATATTTCAGCATATTATATATCGTATAGGGTTCATGATGAGAAATATCTTTCTATTTCTGGTCAGTTGGGTAGCATCACAGATTGTTCTTCAACCAAGAATAGAAGAATAGGTGTAGAGGTAAGGGTTGGAGATTATCACAGAGACAATACCCACAAAGTGGATAATTTGTATAGTGCCGGACTATTTTCTTCAAATAGCACTGCACTTTTGCCTATTGATAATGATTCATTGGCCCTTGAGCAGGGAATTTGGGAAGCAACTCAGTCCGCTTATATTTCAGCAAAGCAATCATATGAAGAGAAACAAGATGAGCTGAAAGAAAATACTGAGTTGAAAGAATCGAAGCTGGATAATTTTTCCAAAGTGGAGCCGGAAGAATATT
>PKSZ01000303.1 GCA_002869425.1 Marinilabiliales bacterium | reverse complement strand
CTTTGGACCAAATAATTCAAAAACTAAAAGAGCTTACAGACCGATGGAAAAATGTTAGCATGCTGGCACGCACACATGGTCAACCCGCCTCTCCTACGAGACTTGGGAAAGAAATAAAAGTGTTTATTGAAAGACTTGAAAAACAGCAAAAAATGCTTCAGGCGATCCCTTTTTCAGCAAAATTTGGAGGTGCAACCGGCAACTTTAATGCACATCATGTTGCCTACCCGGAGATTGACTGGGTGGATTTTGGAAATACATTCGTAAACAAAGTGCTTGGTCTGGACAGGTCACAAACTACAACACAAATTGATCATTACGACAACATAGCAGCAATCTTTGATGGTCTGAAGAGAATTAATACTGTTTTATTGGACTTAAGCCGTGACTTCTGGACCTATATTTCAATGGACTATTTTAAACAAAAGATAAAAAAAGGGGAAGTAGGATCTTCAGCAATGCCACATAAGGTAAACCCTATTGATTTTGAAAATGCAGAAGGAAATATAGGTGTGGCTAATGCTTTGTATGAACACCTTGCATCCAAACTTCCTGTTTCAAGACTGCAAAGAGACCTTACCGACTCCACCGTTTTAAGAAATGTTGGCGTTCCGGTTGCTCATTCATTACTGGCAACAAAATCTCTATTAAAAGGACTGGACAAAATAATCATCAACGATAAAACGATTGATAAAGATCTTGAAAACAACTGGAGTGTTGTTGCTGAAGCCATACAAACCATCTTACGAAGAGAGGGATACGAAAATCCATATGAAGCACTAAAGCAATTAACCCGAACAGGAGACAAAATCAACAAGGAAACAATTAAAGAATTCATTCTTTCGTTGAAATTAGATGATTCTGTAAAAAATGAACTACTGAGTATAAGCCCGGATAACTACACCGGAATTTAGTCTATGAAAAGATTTTTAAATTTATTCCGCTTTATCGTACCATATTGGGCATATGCTGTACTGAATGTTATTTTCAACATTCTGTCCGCTATAGCTGCCTTATTTAGTACCCTTATGGTTATCCCATTTTTAAGAGTATTATTTGAAAGACAGGAAATTACTGCGGTTAAACCCGAAAGTTTTGAGCTCAATGCGAATTCCATTCAAAATTATTTCAACTATTTTATGGCCAGTATCATTAATGATTATGGCAAAACAACAGCACTTATAACGGTTTGTATATTGGTTGTAGGGATTACTTTCCTTAAGACAGGTTTTAAATATGTTGCCAATTATTATATGGCTCCACTGCGAAATAATGTTGTTAGAGATTTACGAAGAAAGATTTTCCGAAAGATGGTTGTGCTACCTCTTTCCTTTTTCTCTGACTCAAAGAAAGGCGACATAATTTCACGTATTACAAGCGACGTACAGGAAGTAGAACAATCCATTATCAGTTCACTTGCAATGCTTTTTCGGGATCCGATCACCATTATCCTATTTCTGGTAATGCTTATCTATATGAGTCCGCAACTCACGTTATTTGTATTGATTATGCTACCAATAAGTACGCTACTCATTGGAAGACTGGGAAAGAACCTGAAACAAAAATCACTTAGCGGTCAAAAGCGAATGGGTACAATCATTTCCATTGTTGAAGAAACCCTCAATGGTCTGAGAATAATTAAGGCTTTTAACGCTGAAAATAAGATCAATGACAGATTCGACAATACCATCAATACATATAACCGAATCATGATTAAAATTTTCAGAAGACGATTTCTTGCTTCTCCTCTAAGCGAACTTCTGGGTACAATTGTAATGGTTACAGTAATGTGGTATGGTGGAACGTTAGTACTCGATGGCAAAGGCAATCTTTCAGGAGAAGCCCTGATTGCATATCTCATGATTTTTTACCAGATTATTGCACCTGCAAAAGCATTTTCAACTGCCTATTTCAACATACAGAAAGGTCTTGCTTCATTAACACGAATTGATGAACTTATTGATGCTGATATTGAAATCAAGGAGATTAAAAATCCAGTTCCTTTAGAAGGTTTTAAAGACTCCATAGAATATAAAAATGTAACTTTTAAATATGAGCAGGATAAAGTTCTAAAAAACATTAATCTGAAAATTGAAAAAGGAAAAACCATTGCCATTGTCGGACACTCAGGATCCGGTAAATCAACTATGGTTGATCTTCTTCCCAGATTCTATGATCCGATTGAAGGTGAAATACTCATTGACGGTGTCAATATTAAAAATCTAAAAATTAAAGAATTAAGAACCCTAATGGGAATTGTCAGTCAAGATTCTATTCTTTTCAATGATACTTTCTTTAACAATATTGCATTTAGTAAAGATGCTGCCTCTGAAAATGAAGTTGTTGAGGCTGCAAAAGTTGCCAATGCCCGAGAGTTTATAGAAGCATCCAAAAATGATTACCATTTCAACATTGGAGACAAAGGGAATAAATTATCAGGAGGCCAGAAACAGCGTGTGAGTATTGCCCGTGCAGTGCTAAAAAACCCACCAATTCTTATTCTTGATGAAGCAACCTCTTCTTTGGATACAGAATCTGAAAGACTGGTTCAGGAAGCCCTTTTTGAACTTATGAAAAACAGAACTTCCCTTGTTATTGCACACAGACTTTCTACTATCCAGAATGCTGATGAAATAATTGTATTGCATGAAGGAGAAATCGTAGAACGAGGAACACATACCGAACTTCTTGCAAAAAATGGTCATTACAAGAAATTGAATGAAATGCAGAACTCTACGAATTAAAATAAAAAAAGGGAGTCCAGTAATTGAACTCCCTTTACGATATATTTAAATCTAATTAAACATTAATCATCATCGGCATAAGAAGCATTAAAGTATCTTCGCCCTCAATTTCTGATTCGCTTGGTAATAACAAGCCAGCCCTGGTTGGATCTGAAAGTTCAACAACCACATCAGCAGATGGAAGATTTTGAAGAATTTCCACCAAAAATACTGATTTAAAACCAATCTCCATTTCATCTCCTTCATACTGACAGTTAATCCTTTCGTATGCAGAAATCGAGTAATCTACATCTTGTGCAGAAATTGTTATCTGGTTACCTGTAATTTGCAATTTCACAAGATTACTTGCCTGATTTGCAAAAACAGATACTCTTTTCAATGTATTGTAAAACTCAACCCTGTCAATGGTTAACTTGTTTGGATTGTCAGATGGAATTACAGAAGCATAATTTGGATAGTTCCCTTCAACCAGTCTACATACCAACTTATATGAAGACATCTCAAAAAACGCATTTTTATCATCAAAATGCAGTTTTACAGGCTCTTCTTCCTTGGGTAAAATATTCTTCAATAAAGATGCTGGTTTTTTAGGCAGAATAAATGAAGCATCAACTCCTGGTTTAGAGTCTGATCTCTTATAACGAACAAGCTTGTGCGCATCCGATGCAACAAAAGTGAATTCATCCTGTGACAATT
>PKSZ01000409.1 GCA_002869425.1 Marinilabiliales bacterium | reverse complement strand
TTCCGTTATCGTTTGATGTTGTAATGATCTGTTTTCTTCAACTAATGCTTTATTCTTTAGAAATTAACAGGAAACAGAATCAAAGTTATAAACTTGTCATGAATGGGTTTCACCTCAGGATGTGAGCCGAATATTTAGATAAGCTTATTAAGTCTTGTTTGATATGACTGAAGATAATTCCTTTTTAGTTTTTCAGAAAGAAAAGAAGCATTAACCATACTCTGTACTTGCGTCTTATTTAAAGTCATTTCGTTCATTATCCTAGTTGTTATTTTTTCTTGTAATCCTGCCTTTTTAGCTAAAATAATGAAGTGATTCTTTACTTTTCCTTTTCGTAATTTTACTGGTATTAAGCCATCCTCTAGTGCATAATCCTTATCCTCAATATGAATTCTGCTGTTTAATAGATCATAGGCTGGGCTCAACTTAAAATCCCCCATTGATGTTTCTAACAAAGAGAAGTTTTTTATATGTGCATCACCATTGGAAAAAAGATAATTAAAGACAATCAGCTTAAACAATTTTATGGCTTCTATTGGATAAGCAGGCACGTACTTTTTTAGTAATTGAAATAGATCCAAATAACTACCTAAATACTTATAGTTTTCTCCATGAGTTTGCGGTGTCATTCCTGCTAATGAAGCAAAATCTTCTTTTGCAAGCTTTGTTCCTTCCTCTGAGACGTCAAACCTCTTTGTAATATAAGCAGGATTACCATCAGAAAAAAAGATCATTGCATTTTCAGCAGTTTCAATATTGAAGACTTGTCTTGCTAGCTGCATTGTTAAATGTTCATTTGCTGGCATATATGCTTTATTTTTACCAACATTGGGGATTGGTTTCAATATATGCGTACCTCTTTCTCCTTCAGCAATCAACCGAATCTTGTTTTTATCAAGTAATACAGAGAATTTTTCCTGAATCCCTGATATTGACATCCGCTTTCTGTTCTCAAAAAATAATACATCTGTTTCTTCGTCTGATGCTGGAGAAACATAAGATAATATATGATTTACTTTTTTTCCACTAAATACTCTTTTCAAGCATGTTCTACTATAAGTATTAAAGCCGTCGGCTAAAGTACCTGGACAATGTTCTATTATTAACTCCTTCATCACTAAATTCTTTTAATTGTTACTGCCCCAATTGTGTCGTATTGCGCAGTATTTAACAGAATACCAAAAAAATCGTCTTCATCAATCTTTAAAATTTTACATACCACATTTTTATTCGTCCCTTCAGGTAACATACTGTAGAAAAATGGGAATAGGTATTCTGATCTGTACATTTCCTTTCTTTTAGGTAGCGTCAAACTTATTGAAGGTTTATGCCCATTCACTAGCCAGTTATCATCATATTCAAAACTGAATGTTCCATCATCATACTGAGTAAGAATGCCAGCATCTTCTCCTTTGTATTGAACCCTTGCACTTCGCATATCTAACTAATCTTTTTAATCCTTAAACATACTTCCATACCAAGCACTCCTACTACTTTCTGTAAGGTCTTTATTGTGGGATTGCCCTTCCCACTTTCAATCAGTTTTAAAGTCCTGAGTCCAACTCCTGAAAGCTCAGCTAATGATTCTTGACTTACGCTCAGAGACTCTCTTCGATCTTTGATCTCCTTTACTATTTTCTCCATGTGCACTATATTGCCCTTTTTATTGTAAATTTAAATATTTCCTTACAATATTGCAAGTACATGTGTAATTTATTGCACTTTCTGTCGAAAATAGTCTTCATCCTATTTTCAATTGCTTCCTTTTGCTTCTTATAGATAATTGTAATATTGTTATTACTATTTATTGAGATAAAGACAATCTACAACAATTCCTTAGATGAACGATATTATTGCTACTGCTTTCAGCTTCTTTTCTCCGGGTTTGTAACGCTTTCTGTATCTTATAAAATGCTATACCAGGCATTTATTTGCTGGCCGAAGCATTAATCAACTGCTTCAGTTCATCTACTTCAACTCTCAACTTTTTCAATTCACTGATCTCCTCTTTTAACTCTCTATTCTCTTCTATCAACTCCTGAACAGCTTTTATCGTAATTATCTGGGCATTATAGGTATCGATCTGAAGTATCTCATCCTTATCACCTTCAAGATATTCTCCGCTACCCTTGACTGATTCTGGAAATACTGATTGATATTCCTGAGCAATAAAGTTATAATAGTACTTATTCTCTATTGAAGGATGCATTTTTCTCCATTCTTTTGTGTATTTGAACTTCACGGGGCGTAGCTTCTCAATCAGCTCAAGAGAGTTATCAATATCCTGAATCTCTGTTTTTATCCTTTTATCAGAATTTGCAAGCCAACTACCTGCTGTGGTTTTTGATGCATTGCCTTCAACTTCCAGTCTGTTGGATGATGGAGATCGCCCAATTCCAACAATACCAGAAGCATTTATTGTAATTCGAGGTAGATTATTTGTTCCCAGATATAATTTAGAATCACTATATTCGTTTATAATATACATAGAATTTTGGTAGGAACCGGTAAAAATTTCACCCGAAATACCTACTAAACCAATTGATCCAATCACGGCTCCTCCATCCTGTATTAGTTCTAACCTAGGATTATCATTTTCACCACTATTATCAGCATCGGCTTCAATTTTCACAACTGCATCGCTATTATTATAAATATGCATGTTTGCAGTAGGAGAGCTTGTTCCAACACCAACATTTCCTCCACCATTTGCAAGAACAACTTTTCCTGTTGAGTAATAATTGAGACCTACACTACCGGTTGCTGATGCTCCGTCCATAATCAGCCATCCATTTGCTGCTTCAGCACTGGCTTCAATAGAAACATCACCCACAACTCTACCAACATGCATCGTTGCTCCTGATGAAGGATTTGCCACTTCCAGCTTAGCTGATGGAGATGTTGTGCCAATACCAACATTTCCTCCACTAGATGGAAATACAATAAAATTCCCCGTTCCAGTTTTTATTGTTAAGTCTCTATTGCCATATGTAAATATGCTAAAGTCATTTCCATTTCCAAAATCTGCATGATCGATGTTGTGCATTAGTCCTGCATAATATGTCGTAGTATTTCCAAGTCGGGTGAAGTGATAATTTACATCAACATATCCCGGATCAAGATAACTACATGTTATAGTTCCTGCATCAATAACGTCATAACCGTTCATATCAAGATCTTGTGTTGCAGAGTGGTTTCCAAGGTTATCACCTGCATTTGAAGTCCATGATGAGTTCCCTGCACCATCTGTAGTAAGAACGTACCCATTAGCCCCCCTGTTAGCTGGAAGAGTTACTGAATTTGTTCCTGCATTGAAAGTAAGTGTTCCGTTAATATTCAAAATCACTATTAACCGACAAAAAGTAAATTTAGCAGAATTTTAGTTTTATTTTACTAATAATCTGACCATTGCTTTTTTGTTTTATCATTTTTCAAAAACCT
>PKSZ01000128.1 GCA_002869425.1 Marinilabiliales bacterium | reverse complement strand
GTTGCCGCCGATTGTACAGGTCATGGAGTACCGGGAGCATTTATGAGTATGCTGGGTATTTCATATATGAACGAACTTGTAAGACGAGAAGAAGTGAAAACCACCGGAGATATGCTCAGTATGCTTAGAGATTTGATTGTGGAAACACTTCACCAGGAAGGAAAAGCAGGAGAACAAAAAGACGGTATGGATATTTCAGTCTGTGCAATCAATGAGAGTGAAAATTTATTACAATTTTCCAGTGCAAACAATCCGGCAATTGCAATTTGTAATGATGGAGCGCATGATTTTATTCCTGATAAAATGCCAATCTCCATCCATTGTACCATGAAAAAGTTTAACACACAAGAATTTAAGCTTTCCGACATCAACAAACTTTACATGTTCAGTGATGGATATGCAGACCAGTTTGGGGGACCCAAAGGGAAAAAAATAAAACTCCCAATCTTTAAAGATCAGCTAATCAGCACAAGCAATTTGTCCATGACATTACAAAAAGAAAAGCTTGAAAAGAAACTTGAAGAATGGATGATGTATGGAAATACAATGCAAGAGCAAATTGATGACATTACCATTCTGGGAATAGAATTTTAATCAAAAAATATACTTCTCAATTGCTCCCGGAGTTTACCCTATGGATACGAATACAATCACCATTGTTTGAGGAGGAACAGCGAGTTTTGGTGGGTATACCAAACGAGCCATTAATGGATCGTAATGTGTTGTGTGCCGTAGCTGTTTTTGCTACCTTTTGCCAGCACATAAAAGGTAGTTGTGCAACTAGCCGGCGGCTTTTTTTACGAAGTAACATACTTCGATTTTGCACGAAACATTCCACAAAATGTAAATGTTCTGTTTCGAGTTGAAAAACTATAGTATTTCTTAGTCTGCGTAAGGTTTTGGTCGCAATGCAACACCTCTGCAGCATACACAAATATCACAGGAACCCATTTGGCGAAGTGAATAATAGCCAGATGATATTTCAATTATTTCTGAAACTACTATCAAAACAATATCGTATAAGTACTCTTTAGATTATTCATTTAACAATACATAAATGACTAGATATATTACACTTTTTCTTATTATACTATTAACTATTTCCGCAACAGCACAAGATATCTATTCCTACACAGATAGCCTGCGCAAAACTGTAACACAAGTAGCAGATACTGATAAAGTAACCAACCTGAACCTGATATCAAGAGCATACAGGAACAATCATCCTGATAGTGCACTGATTTACGCAAAAAATGCACTGGAAAAATGCAATACAATTAACAACAACATACTAATTGCAAAAACGCTGGTAAGTGTTGGCATTGCAAATGAGCTTACCGCCCAATATGATAGCGCTCTTTTCTATTTAAATAAAGCCATTAACGTTACAAGTGATAAAAAAATACTGGCAGCAACCTACAACTCTATTGGGATTATTTATGAAAAGATGGGTGATTATGAAAAAGCAATCCAGGCATATCTCAAATCATTACCTCTGACTGAGGAACTTAAATACTTTAGTTGGACAGCCATGTGTAACAACAATATTGGAGTATTGTATAAAAAGATGGGAGAGTACGACCAAGCCATTACTTTCTATCAGAAATCAAAAAAAATATACGAATTGGCTAACGACAAAGAAGGGCTGTCATACATATTCATCAACATTAGCGGCATAGAATATCATAGGAAGAACTACAAAGCAGCCATATCTTATTCACTTGATGCAGTTAAACTATGCAAAGAAACAAACAACAACAGTTTATTAACCAAAGCATACAACAATCTGGTTGAGGCATATATGGAAATTGGAGAGCTTGAAATGGCTAAACTATACCTTGATAAAACGGCTCCTTTGTTTGAATATATAAGCAATGATTATGAAAAAGCATCATTTCTCTTACGAATTTCGGAGTGGTACTCAAAGATGAATAATAATACCAAAGCTATGAACTATGCCAATTCAGGCCTGGAGATTTCGTTAAAAATAAAATCGAAAGAACAAATTGGAGAATTCTATTATAACATTGCCGAAATAGCTGCCTCTTCAGGAAATTTTAAAAGTGCATACGCCGCAATTGAAAAATATATGATCATTAAAGATTCTTTGTTAAATGAAAATATGCAAAATCAAATTGCCGAAATGCAAACAAAATATGAAACAGAACAAACCCAGAAAGAAAATGAGCTTTTGATAAAAGACCAAAAGCTACAACAAGAAGCCCTTGAAAAGCAGCGCATCATAATCATATCGTTTATTCTTGGATTTGCCATAATACTCATCTTTACCATTATTATTCTAAGGCAATTCCGAGCCAAAAAGAAAGCCAATAAGCTTCTTAGGATACAGAATGAGGAAATCAGGCAAAAAAATGAAGAAATTAGTGCTCAAAGGGATGAGATTGAAGCACAAAGAGATGAAATATCGGCCCAAAGAGACCTGGTTGCAGATCAGAAAGACCAAATAGAACTAATTCACAACGACCTGAAAGACAGCATTATTTATGCTGAAAGGATTCAAAAGGCAGTACTTCCTTCAGAAGAAAACCTTTCCAAATTTATGCCCAATCATTTTGTAGTCTTCAAGCCCAAAGACATTGTCAGTGGCGATTTTTACTGGGCAGCACAACTAAATGAATGGAACATCATTGCTGTGGCAGACTGTACCGGTCATGGTGTACCCGGAGCATTCATGAGTATGCTTGGCATTTCATTTCTGAACGAAATCATTAGAAAAAAGGAAGTTGCTAAAACCAGTCAGGTTTTAAATATGCTCAGGAAAGATATTGTTCAATCCCTCAAACAAAAAGGAACTTCCGGAGAACAAAAGGATGGAATGGACATATCGCTTATTGCTATAAACAAAGAAAAAAAGTTTTGCCAGTTTTCAGGTGCAAACAATCCACTATACGTTGTAAGAGAAAATCATGATCTATTAAAAGTTAACAATGCTGATCTTTCCCCTGTTGAAAAGAATAACAATGCTTTTCTTTTTGAAATAAAAGGAGACAAAATGCCCATTGCTATATACTTAAACATGAAAGAATTTGCTGAAAATAGAATAGAATTGTACGAAGGTGATAAGCTATATCTCTTCAGCGATGGTTTTGCAGATCAATTTGGTGGCCCCAAAGGGAAAAAATTCAAATACAAAAGTTTCAAAAATCTACTATTATCCACTCACAGCAAAACATTAGCAGAACAAAAAACGGTATTGGAAGCCTCTCTCGAAAAGTGGATGAACACCAATGGTAAAAGATATGAGCAAATCGATGATATTACGGTTATGGGAATTGAATTTTAGATTAGAAGCCAATATTTTCACAAGGGCATGAATTAAACTCTGTCAAAAAATGCATTCCCAACCAGACCATCCTGCAACAACACAGTTCTACGTAAAGGAACCTACTCATTCTAGGCTTACGTTTAGATGAATTACATGTAAT
>PKSZ01000033.1 GCA_002869425.1 Marinilabiliales bacterium | reverse complement strand
GGTTTTCCTTTTAGAACGACAGTAATTGTGGGCCTAACTTTAAGCCAAATTGGAGAATTTTCCTTTGTACTGGCTGAAATGGGAAGAAAAGAAGGTTTTTTGATTGGACAGGGTGGTGATGATTATTATTATCAGTTATTTTTGGCTGTAACAACAGTAACCATGATATTAACGCCCTTTATTATCATGCTTGCGCCTAAAATAAGTGAACTGGCAGAAAGTAAGTTACCTGTTTCGCCCAAAATGAAAAAGGGCTTGAAAGCTGTAAAAGAACAGAAACCTGAAGGCTTAAACAATCATTTGATTATTGTAGGAATGGGCTTAAATGGTTCCAATTTAGCAAAAGCGGCAAAAAGAACGGAGATAGAATATCTTGTTATTGAATCCGATGCAGATCTTGTTCAAAAAATGCAAGCCAGGGGTGAACCCATAATTTTTGGTGATGCTTCTTATGAAAATGTATTGCGACATGCTGAAATTGTTAAAGCGCATACTTTGGTTTGTGTTATTGATAATCCGGTTGCCACCTTTTCCATAATAAAAACTTCACGAAAACTGAATCCAGAACTGCACATAATTGTAAGAACCAGATATGTGGAGGATGTTCCTGATTTGTTTAATGCAGGCGCAAATGAGGTAGTACCTGAAGAATTTGAAACTTCAGTGGAGATTTTTTCAAGGGTATTAAATCATTACTTAATTCCTTTTGATGAAATTAATAAATTGACTGCTGAAATAAGATCTGATGGTTATGGTGTTTTAAGAGATTCTTCTGATTCTCTTGATATGGAGAAAACAAAAATTTCAATACCTGGTAATGAAATCAATACAGTAAAAATAGTAAAAGAGTCATCTGTCCGAGGGAAGTCGCTGAAAGAAATGGATTTGCGAAGCAAATATGGTGTTACGGTTGTGGCCATCTCAAGATCAGGCAAAGCAATTTCCAACCCTGATCCTGATTTGAAATTTATGGAAGGTGACATTGTTCATATTCTTGGCAGTCATAAGAACTGTGCTTGTATATTGCCTCTTTTCGTTGGAAAGGAATTGCCAGATTGTAATTATACACCAGAAACTTTTTAAATGATGATATTTAGGTATAATTTTTGATTATTTGCCTGATGCCATTTAAAAAGCATACTCAACTATGGATTGTTTTATTGATACTCGCAGTTTCATCCTGCAGTCCATTGTCTAATATTCCCGTAGATGTATTGATGCCTGCTGATAATTTTCCGGATACTCAACCCAGAAAAGTTATTATAGTAGATAATTCTGGTATTTATAACTATAATAACATGGAGGATGGATGGTTTGCCTCAACTTACAAAGATAAACTATTACAAGCTGTGTTGGATAAAGTCAGCAATTCAGGTGTTTTTAAGTTTGTGGATACACTAACGAATTCGGTCAAGAAAATAGATAAGGATGAAGCATGGAAAATATGCTACCAGAATAAAGCAGATTATATGATATTGCTTGAATATACAAATGGTAATTATAAACAGGGCTATAATGATTTTAGTGATGATTATCAAGTATCAACAAATGTTGAGTGGGGGTATGACTTCTATTCTTATTGGAAGATGTATTCATTTGATAAAAATCGCTTTTTTGCAAAAACCAGATGTGGCTCCAGCGATGGAGGATTAATTGGTGTAAACTCAACACAGCTTGCTTATGATTATGCATACAAATCTTTAAATTATTTTGTACAAGAGCATTCTTTTAAAGTTGCAAATACAATAGTTCCGTGTTGGAGTACGGTTATGCGAAAATATTATACAGATGGCAATGATGAGCTTGGTCTTGCAGATTTGGCAATGAAAATTTACAATTGGGATGAAGCCATCGAGATATGGAAAGTTCAGGCATTGAGCAAGAAAAGATTAGTTGCTAGAAATGCTTTTTATAATCTTGCATTGTTTAGTGAGACTATTGGTGAAATAGATCAGGCTATCCTTTATCTTGAACAAGCAAGGAGAAAACTTCCATCAAATAAGATTTTTAAGTATAAAAGAAAGCTGAAGAAAAGATTGAAACAATACAATTTATTAAACAAACAGTATGATATGCTAGCTGAATAATCATTAACGCAAGTTTGTTGATAAACTTTTTCCTTCTTCAGAGAAGGCAATCCATATCCTTTTATATTTGTTAATGAAACTGATATTTATGCGGCTAAAAAGGATTTTTATTGCAATAGTGTTTGTGTCTTTTGGGTTTATGTATGAGGGTATTGCGCAGCTTTTTCCTCCTGTTTTTATTGGAGTACAACCATCTTTTACCAAAGAAAAATATTATGAAAAAGATGCATTTGATATAAATATTATTCCTCTTGTATTGCAAACAAAGCTAAACCGGAAAATGGATGTTCGATTCGTGACTTTAATTAATTACCATTTTGGCAATGAAAAAGGTTTGAATAGCATCGGATTTGAACTTTTGGTACCATATTATCTCTTGCCTCAAGATTATACTGGTTATCCTTCATATGGACTATACATAGCACCTGTTGGTGCATATAGTATAAACCCGGATAAACAATTTTCCACTGTAACACTGGCAGTAGAACCCGGTTATATATTTATTCCTGACCAGAGATTTACATTAAGTCTGGGGATTCAGGCAGGAGCAAGTCATATGGATGTAATACAGGGTGAAGATACCTGGCAAAGTCATTATGGAATGAAAGTAAATATCGGTATTTGGTTGGGTGAGATTACAGTTTCAGCAAAAGAACATAATTGTATAAGGCATGATGAATAGTATTTTAGCGGTGATTCGAATCAGTACAAAAGCAACAGTTTTTATTATTGCAGCTATAGTTTTTTTTGTAATTAGTGGGTTTTTAATTATTCATCCTGATGAAGAGGAGACAGCAAGAAATGAAAAACCTCCATTTTTAAAAGGAACTGATCAGTGGGTTGATTCTGTTTACAAAAGTTTATCATTTGATGAAAAAATTGCTCAGTTATTCATGATTGCGGCCTACAGTGACAGGGGAGATGACCATGTTGAAGAACTAAGCAAATTGATAAAGGAATATAATATTGGTGGCCTGATATTTATGCAGGGAACTGTGGAACAACAAGCCCGCCTTACAAACTATTATCAGAAAGAAAGCAAGACTCCCTTGATGATTGCAATGGATGCTGAATGGGGACCTTCTCAACGACTATTTCAATTGTATAAATTGCCAAATCAAATGACTTTAGGTGGTATACAAAATCACAGCCTGATTTATGATTATGGAAAAGAAATAGCGCGTCAATTAAAACGATTGGGAGTACATGTGAATTTTGCTCCTGTAGTAGATATCAATAGCAATCCAGATAATCCAATTATTAGTGTTCGGTCTTTTGGTGAAGATAAAAAAGCTGTTACAAGAAAAGCTTTTGCTTATATGTCGGGTTTACAGGACAATAAAATTATTGCTGTAGCTAAGCATTTTNTAAGCATTTTCCGGGACATGGCGATACTGATTCAGACTCTCATAAAACATTGCCGGTGATTAATCATAGCTTAAACAGGTTGAAAACCACAGAATTATATCCATTTAAAGAGCTAATCAAAACCGGAGTAGGCGGTATTATGGTCGCGCATTTATACATTCCTGCATTGGACACGACAGAGAACCTTGCATCAACTTTATCGCCCAAAATAGTTACTGACTTGCTAAAGAAAGATATGCAGTTTAAAGGTCTGGTCTTTACAGATGCTCTGAATATGAAAGGTGTAACAAAATACTGGAAAGAGGGAGAGGTTGATGTAAAAGCATTATTGGCAGGTAACGATGTTTTACTTTTTTCTCAGGATGTTCCTAAGGCTATTGATGCAATAAAAAAAGCTGTAAAAGCTGGTGAAATCAGTAAAAGTACAATAAACAGAAGATGTAAAAAGATTCTCAAAGCCAAATCATGGGTTGGTTTGAATAATTATAAGCCTGTGAAACTTGAAAACATTCTTTCTGATCTGAATTCAGGCCAGGCAAAACTTGTGAACAGAAATCTTACAGAAAAGGCAATTACCTTGTTGAAGAATGAAAATGACATCATTCCTCTAAAGAGAATCAACAATTACAAAACGGTATCTATAGCGATCAATAAGGGTGAAAACGATATTTTTCAAAACACACTGAATTTATACAAAGAAAATGATTTGATTGCCATTCCAGGCAATGTTCCAAAGGCCCGGTTTGAATCACTTCAAGACATTTGTGGAAAATATGATCTTGCAATTGTAAGTATATACAGTAATCAGAGGTCACCAGCCAATAATTATGGTATTCCGGATAATGTTTTTGATTTTATAGATTCTCTATCGTCAAAAACCAATGTTATTCTTTCAGTTTTTGCAAGTCCGTACATTCTGAAAAGGTTTAGAAATATTGATAAGATAAAATCCATTGTGATTGCTTATGAGGACAATCCTGTGTGTCAACATATTACTGCACAGATTATTTATGGAGGGGTTGGAGCTAGTGGAAGATCACCGGTTACCATATCCGATGAATTTCCCTTAGGAGCAGGAATGGATTCTCAAGGTGGTATCAGGCTTAGGTATAGCATTCCTGAGAAAGTAGGTATTGATCATTCATGTCTTTTTAGTATAGACTCTATAGTAGAAGATGCCATCAAAGAAAAGGCTTTTCCCGGATGTCAGTTACTAATAGCAAGGAAAGGTATCGTGTTTTACAATAAAGCATATGGCT
>PKSZ01000324.1 GCA_002869425.1 Marinilabiliales bacterium | reverse complement strand
ACTTCAGGATTGTTTGATGTTATTGATGCGCCTCCAATTGCCGATATGGTTATTACTGAAATAATGTATAATCCACCAGAATCTGGAACAGATTCAATCGAATTTATAGAATTATACAACAATGGTTTAGTTCCGGTTAATCTTTTGGGGTACGCATTTGTTGAATGTATTGATTATTCATTCCCGGAGACACTTATTCAGCCAGGAGAATATTATGTTGTTGCAGAGAGAACAAGTGCTATGCTTGAGTTTTTTGGTTATAATGCTGTTGAATGGGTAGGTAGCCTATCCAATAGTGGCGAAACTCTTCTTTTGGTTGATAATTATAACAGAATGGTTGATTCAGTGGATTACTCAACAGGAGGTGATTGGCCTTCCGAAGCAAATGGACAAGGTCCGTCACTCACATTTTGCAATCCTTCGCTTGATAATTCAAATGGTTTGAACTGGGGGGTATCCCTTGCTTATGTTGATACATTAAACGGAATTTCTGTTTTTGCCGATCCCGGACAATCTTGTGCAATACCAGTTCCCGATAGCCTTGGAATTTCTATGGTTAATGATGGCGCAGATGTTTATGCTAACACTGCCTTTAGTTTGAGTGTGCAATTGTACGATACTGCTGGTTTTCCAATGGCTGCTGATGCCAATATTGATTTTTCATTGAGTGTAAATACAGGTTCAGGAAGTTTAACCGGACAAATTAACGGAACATTGATGGCTGGATCTTCAGAAATTGTAGTTCAGGATTTGTTTTATAATCTGGCCGAAGCAGATGTAATTCTTGAGATATCTGATAACAATAGCATTTTAAATACAGGTTTGTCTGAGCCATTTGATGTATTGGATATTCCTGAAATAAAAGACATTATGATAACGGAAATTATGTACAATTCACCAGAGAGTGGAACAGATACATTGGAATTCTTTGAGTTGTATAATAATGATACAGAGGCTGTTGATTTGTTAGGCTATTCTTTTATTTCCGGAGTTGACTGTTCTTTTGATGCTATAACCATACAACCAGGAGATTTCTTGGTTCTGGCTTATGATACAGTTGCTGTAAATCATTTTTACAATGTAGAGTCTTACAAATATACAGGTGGTTTAGGTAACGATGGTGAGGCTTTGGTGCTGGTTGATCCGTTTGACAGGATTGTGGATTCTGTTTTTTATGATGATAATGTGGATTGGCCGGATGCAGATGGAACAGGATATTCTTTAGAGTTCTGCGAATATTCAATGGATAATAGTGTGCCTGATGGATGGGGGTTGGCTGCATTATTTGTGGATACTATAGCAGGCATGGATGTTTTCGCAACACCAGGTCAATCTTGCTTTGTGCTGGATGCTTCTGAATTACAAATAGTATCCGTAAATAGTGGCATGAATCCAGTTGCAGGAGAACTTTTTGATGTTGAAATTCATACTGTTGATGCCAATGGAACCATATCTTCTGTTACTTCAGATTTGAATGTAAGTCTTGAGCTTGTTACAGGTTCAGGAAATTTAGCAGGAACTACTACAGGAACAATAACAAACGGAAATTCTGCATTAACAATAACTGGAGTTCAGTACGATATTGAAGATACAGATGTATCCATTAGAATAGTTGATGATAATGCAGTTTTTGTCGCCGATACAAGCGATTATTTTGATGTATTGTTGACAGCTCCGGTTCCTGAGAAGTTGGTTATTGCCAGTGTGAATGGAGGAAATCCGGTTTATGCAAATCAGCCGTTTTCTCTTTCTGTTTCTGTTGCAGATCAGAATAGTAATTTAGCTCAGGTTGATCAGGATACCGATGTTCAGCTGGCTCTATACAATGGTTCAGGTATTTTAAGTGGCACTTTAGCGGGAACAGTTCTCCAAGGTGAAGCTTCTGTTACAATTAGTGGATTAAATTATGATATTCCGGATACAGATGTTCAGATTATAGCTTCTGCTACAGCATTGTTAAGTGATACTACAGATATGTTTGATGTACTTGAAAATTCAGGACCACAGTTATCGCAAGGAGATATTGCTTTTGTCCAGTTTAGAACAGATGCACCTGTGGGATTTGCTTTTGTTGCTGTGCGAGATATTGTCGGAGGTACTGAAATCAACTTTACGGACAACGGATGGACTGAAAATTCAGAACTTACAGCAAATGAGGAAACAATTACATGGACTGCACCCGCGGAAGGAGTTTCAAAAGCAAGTGTTGTGGTTTATGACATTAACAATGGAGCTTCAGTAGGTACAGTTGACAACTTAGCACTGGCTGGCTTGTCAGATCAGGGAGATCAGATCATTGCTTATCAGGGCGATATTACAGCTCCTGTGTTTATTTCTGCATTAAGCACAAATCAATGGGTGGAAAGCGGAACTGTTGATTCAGAAAATAAAAGTTACCTTCCTGCAGGACTAAACAACGGATACACTGCTTTGTATTTTGCAGATTCCGATAATGGCTACTACCAATTGACTGATTTTTCAGGTACTCCTGATGAAGTATTGTATAGTGTGAATGATACATTGAATTGGTTTAGTGCAAATTCCTCAGGAACACCATTTTATAATGCAGATAACTGGAGCTTTACGATTGATGTGAACGAAGTTGCTGATTTGGATATTCTCATTTATCCTAATCCAACGCAGGGTAAGATCAGCATTTATGGTATTGCTGAACCTACGGAAGTTGCAATTACCGATTTATCAGGAAGAATCATTGAAATGAAAACAATTGTTGGCAATACATCGATTGATTTAGGTCAGTTTAAGCCAGGATTGTATTTCATTACAATAAAAAACAATACAATTAAATATACATTCAGAGTCGTTAAGAATTAAAATAATGAAAAGATATTTTTTTTTCATATTGTTTTGTTACAGCATTTCAATTTTTGGTCAACAAAAAAGTATTGTTGTATACGGTGATACCAGAACCAATCATGATATACATCAGAAGGTTGTGGACGCTATCGAATCTGTTGATCCGGTAGCTGTTTTTCATACAGGAGATTTGGTGGGTTATGGTGTGATGGCAAAAAATTGGGAAGTCTTTGATACTATAACTGATTCCATGCGGAAGAAATCGAAATTTTATCCGGCTTTGGGCAATCATGAAATGGAAAGCAAAAAGTTTTATAATCATTTTGATGTACCCAAAACAGGTTATTACAGTGAAAACATAAATGGTATTCATTTTATAGTTTTAAATTCAAATATTGATGTTTCAAAGGAATCAGAACAGTATAAATGGTTAGAAGATGATCTGAAATCTGTTGATGATTCTGTATTATTTAAAATTATTGTAATGCATCATCCACCATTTTCAACAGGGAAACATCAACCTGACGAAAAAAGTTTGAGGAAGTCTATTGTACCACTTTTTGAAAAGTATGGTGTTGATATTGTTTTCTCCGGCCATGATCATTGTTATGAGAGATCTTTTGTTAACGGTATTTATTACATTATT
>PKSZ01000469.1 GCA_002869425.1 Marinilabiliales bacterium | reverse complement strand
TCGTCAACATCAATATCTCCCACAATGATTATTGCCTGAAGTTCAGGGCGATACCATTTCTTGTAAAATCCTCTGATGGTTTCGTGTTCAAATGTTTCCAGAATGTCTTTCTTACCAATAGGGATTCGTTCAGCATACATTGACCCTTTAAAAATAACGGGGAATGCTTTTTTGCGCATTCTGTCGTCAGCACCAAGACCCATTCTCCACTCTTCAATAATAACGCCCCTTTCCTTGTCAATTTCTTCTCCTGTCATGGAAACAAGGTGAGACCAATCTTCCAGAATTTGCAAACCCTTGTCTACAAGTTCTGGTTTGTCTGTAGGAATGTGCAGCTTGTAAACGGTTTCAGCAAAGCTTGTATAAGCATTTACATCTCCGCCAAATTTCATTCCCATGCGTTCAAGCACATCCACAAGCTCATTTTTTTCAAAATGCTCTGTGCCGTTAAAGCACATGTGCTCGGTAAAGTGTGCAAGTCCTTGCTCTTTCTCGTTCTCACACAATGATCCTGCATTTACAGCGAGTCTCATTTCAACTCTTTGTTCAGGCTTGCTGTTCTGGCGGATGTAGTATTTCAGTCCGTTATCCAATTGACCAATTTTTACTTTTCCATCTACAGGAATCTTGTCTGTTAGAGATAAATCTTCTTGCGAGTAAACGACAATATTTAGCAGGCAGGTAAGCAGTAAGGTAAAGCTAAATAGTCTGATGATTTTCATAATTTTTGCATTTTGATTAATATTCTTATGATCAATACAAATTTAACTTTTTATTTGATTAATCTCTGAAATGTTTTGTTAAACATCCGACTCCTCGTTCAGTACGCTACCACAGAATTTACAGTGGCTTGCATCGCTATCGTGGCCTTCTTTCATGCATTCGGGGCAAATCTGGGTTGTAATCTGGTGTTTTTTTAAACGAGAGATCTCAACAGATACAATTCCTGTGGGCACAGCTATGATGGCATAACCCAAAATCATTACAAAGCTTGAAAGCAGTTGCCCGAAAGCTGTTTGTGGAGCAATATCACCATAGCCAACTGTTGTTAGTGTAACGATTGCCCAGTACATACTCCTGGGGATGCTTGTAAAACCACTGCTCGATCCCTCAATCAAGTACATCAGGGTTCCAATTATTGTTACGATTGTAAGTACGGAAAACAGAAAAACTAACAATTTGGCCTTGCTAGCCCTTAAGGCAAGCATTATATTTCTGGCTTCGTTGGTATATCTTGTGAGCTTAAAAATCCGAAATACCCTAAGAAGCCTCATTGCACGTATAACGACTAGTCCGCCCACGCCGGATAAAATTAGCCCCATATAAGTAGGTGCAACAGCTAGAAGATCAATAATTCCATAAAAACTGAAAATATATTTTATTGGCCTTCTGGTTATTATTATCCTTAAAATGTATTCGATTGTAAATACAATTGTGATAATCCATTCAAGGAAATAGAAAAGACGATCAAAATGTATTTCGATCTCTTTAACGCTTTCCAGCATAACCAACAGGATACTAAGTAATATAAGAATCAGTATAACAACATCGAAAATTTTGCCTTCCCGGGTGTCAGCTTCAAAAACTATATCGTGTAGTTTCTCCTTTAAAGTCATACATGAAATTTTATTTAAAAGTAATATATTTCCTCAAAGATTAGTAGATTTGCAGCGATATTTAGGAGTACGGAATATAATTTAAAATCATGTTGGTAAAAACGCATTGCTATGCATTGCATGGAATTGATGCAATACATGTTACTGTGGAGGTAAATATAAGTCCTGGAGTAAAATTTTTTCTTGTGGGTTTGCCTGATAATGCAGTAAAAGAAAGTCAGCAGAGAATTGAATCTGCCTTGTCTTCAATTGGCTTAAGATTTCCTGGTAAAAGGATAATTATTAATATGGCACCTGCTGATATTAGAAAAGAAGGCTCATCGTATGATGTTACTCTGGCTACAGGTATTTTGTCAGCACAGGGAATAATTTCAGATAAGCTTCTGAATGACTATGTTGTTATGGGAGAATTGTCTTTGGATGGTAGTTTGAAACCGGTTAAAGGGGCGCTTTCAATTGCCATTCAGGCTAAAAATGATGGCTTTAAAGGTGTAGTTTTTCCCATTGAAAATTGTAAGGAAGCATCTGTGGTAGAGGGTTTAGAAGTTTATTCT
Organism: Marinilabiliales bacterium; assembly: GCA_002869425.1. GTDB lineage: Bacteria > Bacteroidota > Bacteroidia > Bacteroidales > BM523 > BM523. The sequence goes on along the minus strand of PKSZ01000469.1, from coordinate 1,294 downwards.
GCAGAAAGCATTCGGGATGTGATAGACTTTTTTAATCAGGAAAAGGAGTTGTTTCAGCACAAATATGATCTTTTTGATTTTAATAGGGAAACAGATGCGTTTGGAGAAGATTTTAGTGACGTTAAAGGACAAGAGTCTGTAAAGCGTGCTTTTGAGGTTGCGGCTGCCGGGGGGCACAATATTATTCTTGTTGGACCACCTGGAAGCGGAAAGACAATGCTGGCAAAACGTTTGCCGGGAATATTGCCTCCTTTTACACTGGGAGAATCATTGGAAACAACAAAAATTCATTCTGTTGCTGGCAAAACAGATTTTAAGTTTCAACTGATGACAAAACGGCCATTCCGAAGTCCGCATTCAAGCAGTTCTGATGCTGCTTTGATTGGAGGAGGCGCTTACCCTCAACCTGGCGAAATTTCACTGGCTCATAATGGGGTTTTGTTTTTGGATGAATTGCCTGAATTTAAGCGGTTTGTATTAGAAGTACTGCGTCAGCCTCTGGAAGATAGAAAGGTTACTGTTTCCAGGGCAAGATTTAGTGTTGAATACCCGGCAAGTGTAATGTTAGTTGCATCTATGAATCCATGTCCTTGTGGATATTATAGTCACCCGGAAAAAGAATGTGTTTGTCCGGCAGGAGCTGTAAAAAAGTACATGAGTCGAATATCAGGTCCTTTGCTCGACAGGATTGATATTCATGTTGAAGTTTTACCCGTGAAATTTAATCAATTAAGCAGTGAGCAAAAGGGTGAAACCTCTAAGGAAATAAGAAAAAGAATTATTAAGGCCAGAGAATTACAGGCAAAGCGGTTTGACAAATATCCATCCGTTTATTGCAATGCACAGATGTCGGCTTCCATGTTGCAGCATTACTGTAAGATTGGTGAAAAGGGAAAAATGTTGATTAAAACGGCTATGCAAAAGCTTGGGCTTTCGGCTCGTGCTTATGATCGTATTCTTAAGCTTTCAAGAACCATTGCCGATCTTGATGGAAAAGAAACCATTGAACCATTACACTTGGCAGAAGCAATTCAATATCGTAGTCTTGACCGAGAAGGGTGGGGCAATTAATATACCATTAGAAGTCGAATGTTTGGTCCCGATGTATATTATTCGTTAATATAAGGAAAGTGTATTTAGATTTTAATGGGTTTGGTAATTGAATATCTATTGGCAAGAATATTTGTATTCACAATTAGTCTTGCTTCAAGATAGTGATCATGCCAGGGACGTGGATTGATTTTATAACTAGCATATCTATAAAAAATACCAAAAGAAATGTAATTCCTTTTAT
>PKSZ01000217.1 GCA_002869425.1 Marinilabiliales bacterium | reverse complement strand
TTTTTGATCAATTCTTTTTAAATCTTTGTCACTAACTCTTGAAGGGCTGGCTTCATGTTTTTTAAGTTCTTTGCTAAACTTCTCCAATTCTTCCGAACCTTCTTTCATTTGAATAGCATTTGCTTCATCTTTAGCTACATAAAACGTTCTTCCAAAATCGAAAAGCGAATAATGAATGTAACGTTTTGGATTTTCCTTTAGATCAACCAGCAACTCATCAAGATTGTGAGCGGCATTTTCAAGATTGTTATAAAGTGTATCATTGTTGATAAGCATGCCAATTGTTCCTTCGCCTCGGTGAATTTTATTTAAAATAGAATTGGCTTGTTTCAATGCCAGATCAGCATTGTTAATCGTAGATGTTATTTCTGATTTGGCTAATGAATCACTGATGTTGTCAAAATTTGTAATGATATTGGCTAGTTTATCATTGTTGTCTCGTAAGTTTGAAGATATAGATTCTATATTGGATAAAATACGCTGAATTTTACCACTTCCTTGTCCAAGAAGTGTATCAAGTGATACAGAGGAGTTTTCCAGGTTATTAAGTGTTATTTTGATACTCTCAAAGCTTTTAGAAAGATTCTCTCTTGTGTTTTCGTTAAAAATATATTTAACTATTTCAAGAACCCTCTGCATTTCCATCATCAATTCTTCTGCTTTGATTTTTACTGGAAGCATTTCCTGTCCAACTTTATCTTGCAGACTTGGTTCCCGGCTAGGGAGAAGGTAGTCGCCAACTGGGTGATAGCCTTCTTTGCCCAAACCAAAATCGAGCCGAATGGCTTTCGTTCCCATCAGGTCTGCTGAAAATATTTCTGCTCGTGTAAATTTGGGAAGGCGATAGTTATCCTCAAGATTAATTTCAACCAGTATGCCTTTTGATTTCTGATCGTATGTAATTTTGGAAACGTTCCCGATTTTTAGTCCATTGAGTACTACTTCACCTGATTCTACAAGTCCATCAATTTCGTTATATACGATGAAGTAATTATTTTTCTCAGAGAAAAGATTGCTTTGTTTAAGGAAATCAATACCCCAGACCAGCAATGCAATCGTTACTATTGCTAAGAATCCAACTACTACTTCACGGGGAATTTTCCAACGCATACCATCGTAAAATTATCAAATTTTATTCATTCAATGCATCTTTTAACTGGATTTTTTTCCCGTTTTTGAATGCAACAACAAATGCATCAGGGTACAATTTTCGTATATCTTTCTGAACCTGAATGGCCTCCTTATAATCTGTAACAGATTTTGCAAAGTATTTATATTTGTTGTTCTCTTTATATTCTTCAATATTATCAAGGCCTTTAAAGTTGTCTGGTATTGTCAAAACAGGTATGTCTGAAGATGCAATTTGAATTTTAAAAACAAGATTATTGTAGAGTATTACTGAATCTTTATCTGAGTTTTCAGAGTTTTTGTCTTCTTTTTTAGCTTCTTTATTTTCAGCCTTTTGTTGAGTTTTATTGTTCTCTCCTGTTTCTTTATTGGTGTTTTTTTCTACAGTATCCTTTATGGGCTTATTTTCGTGTTTTATTTCTTCATTATTGTGATTCTTAATACTTTCTTTTGTTGTTTATTCCAAGTCGTTTTTGTAGTCTCTGAAAGCTCTGAAAATTGCTGATGCAAGATAATCCTGACCACTAACAGATAGTAGGTAAGCGGCTTCATCCGGATTGGATAGAAATCCGGTTTCAATCAACACACTTGGCATTGTTGTTTTCCATAATACAAGAAAGCCTGCTTGCTTTACTCCTCTGTTTATACGCATGGCTCTGGTTTCAAATTGCTTCTGAACATTGGCAGCAAATGAAAGGCTTTGTTCCAGGTATAAATTCTGCATTAGAGAAAAAATAATATATCCTTCCGTTGAATTAGGATCAAATCCATCATACTGAGCTTCATAGTTATCCTCTTTCAAAATTACGGAGTTTTCCAGCTGTGCCACTGCCAGATTTTCTTTGGTTCTGTGTATTCCCATTACATATGTTTCGGTACCAATTGGTTTGCTGCTTCGGTTTGCATTTATATGTATAGAAATAAATAGATCCGCTTTTGCATCATTGGCAATTTTGGCTCTTTTGTGTAATTCAATGAATTCGTCCTTATCTCTGGTATAAATAACTTTTACACCATCAATGAGACTGTCAATATAGTGCCCAAGTTTTAAAGCGATATTTAAAGCGATATCTTTTTCATATCCTTTTTTGCAAACAGCACCAGGATCTTTACCTCCATGACCAGCATCGATCACAACCGTTTTCATCTTATATTTACCATTCTCTTGAGCATTTGTTTGTTTCAGTGTGAAAAAAAATGAAAACAAAAGAACAAGAAAAGAAACTAACAACCGTTTGTGATTAATTAGAGAGAATATATTGCTGAAGATCATTAATTTTTTCTTTTTTTTGGGTTCTATATATAATATAACAGCGATTTGCACAAAAATAGTATAATTATATTGCTTTTGAAATTCAAAAAAACAGTTTTTATCCACCTGTTTTTGTTGATCTTTGTGCAATTTGCACAAGGTCAAGATTCAGATATACAGAAAGATAGTATAATTATGTCTGATACGTTATCAACAATCAGTATAGATAGTTTGGGTGCCAATGAAGATGGGAAACAGGATAGTTTAAAAGTTACCGGAATATCAGAAAATGCTGTTGAGGAACCCATTCCTTACTCTGCAAAAGACAGTATTCGGTTTTCCGTTAAAGAACAAAGTGTGTATTCGTACGGTGAAGCAGTGGTTAATTATGGTGATATTGAATTGAAGGCTGCATATATTGAGATGGATTTGAAAAATAATGAGGTTCTTGCTTATGGAATTCCTGACAGTACAGGAAAAGAAATTGGAAAGCCTGTCTTTAAAGAAGGTAAGGACGAGTTTGAAGCAAAGGAGTTAAGATATAATTTTAGTTCTGGCAGGGGGTTAATAAATGGTGTTATTACAGAACAGGCGGGAGGTTTCTTGCATGGAACAACAACTAAAAAGCAGGCCAATGATCAAATTCATATAAAGGATGGCAAGTATACTACATGCAATCTGGATCATCCTCATTTTTACATTCGATTAACAAAAGCTAAAGTTATTCCTGATGATAAGATTATTACAGGACCAGCTAATCTTGTAATAGAAGACATCCCAACTCCAATATGGATTCCATTCGGGTTTTTCCCTAATACTGAAAAACATTCTTCGGGAATAATTATTCCTGAATATGGAGAAGAGCTCAATAGAGGTTTTTACCTGAAAAATGGAGGATATTACTGGGCTGTAAATGATTATGTGAATTTAACTTTGCTTGGAGATATTTATTCCAAGCTTTCTTGGGGTGCAACAATGCGGTCTGCATACAAAGTGAGATATAGATTTAACGGTAGGCTAGAAGCTAGATATAATCAGAATGTTATAGATGAAGAAGTTCAGAGTAAAGATTGGGTTATACGTTGG
>PKSZ01000554.1 GCA_002869425.1 Marinilabiliales bacterium | reverse complement strand
TTGCTATCTAGATCAAACCCAGCAGAAATCAGATCATGATCTTCATCTGATGCGTTTAGACCTAAGAGTGATCTTTTAAATGCTGGATAGGATATTAAATCAGACTCTATAAAGGTATATTCTCCCTTGACTTCACTTTTTGCTATTGCATCACTTTCCATCTCAAAGAAAGCAGGGACAAAAGAAAGTAACTCACTGTAGTCTAATTTCGAATTGACCTTAACCTTTAATTTTTTGGTCTCCTTTTCTATGAATGATTTGTGAAGAAATCCATAAAAATTTCCCCCGGTACTAATCAGATATGAATCATTTAATTCTTCTAATATAGTACCATTAAATTCATCTCCTAATTCGATTCTTTCCCACTTTGTTGTCTCGCTCAGAGGTTTATATAAATGCTTTTGACCAAGCTTCACTTGTTTTGACTCAAAATCGATATCTAAGACCACACACTCAATAAGATCTCCTACTTTGTACTGTTTTAGCTTTTCTTCAGCATCTGGCAAACACCATGAAATATCAAGTATGGACAATCGTCCAATAAAATCCTCATAAAATTCAGTTACAATCTGAGAGGGTAAAATAATGTTGGTAATAGTTGTATTAATAACAGTGCCTTTGCCGTATTTTTCCTCAAATTCCTTTTTAAGACCTGTTATTTTAATTACTTCTTCCAACTTTTTTGCTTTTATAAATGGAAATAAATCTATTCTTTTTACAAAGGAATGCAACTCCTGTGCATCCTTTCTGCACTGTATTATTTACGCTGTTTTTTCTACAGCATTAATTTTTTCAATTATTTCAATCACTCTATCCTGACGTTCATCATTGAAAATTCCGAATAAGCCCTGATCGTTCAGGTCTGTATATGGAGGTTTTGCCAATTCTTTTAATTCAATGATTCCATTTTGAGCAAAGTGTTTCACTATACGCTTAATAAACTCCATTTGGTCTGGGCGTAACTGAAAACTGTTCAAAAAGTCAGAAAATTCTTTCATCACAGATTCTTCATCCATACCAATAACATTACGGACCAATACGCAGAGAGGCTTTTCTCCGTATGCTTTATCGTAATCCTCTTTCGTTCCGATTTCTGAATTAAAAAGGATCTCTTCCAGCTTTTCCAATTCTGCAGAGGTCAATTTAACATTATGGTGAATTTTGCTGATAATTACATTTTGTCTATTATCACGGATGTATCTTTCAATCTTTTGTTTGTATGATTTACTCTTTCCGTATCCCATCTGTGCGTCATTCACGATTCTCTCGGCAATAATTTTATCCGTTAAGTCTGATTCGTAAATCACGGGGTCATTCTTTGGAATATATTTCAATAGATTTCTGATATTCTTTCTTACATCTTCCAGTTTGAAAATATCTTTCTGCTTCCAATATTCGTCGGTGTTTATTGATCTTAGAAATTCCTTTTGACGGGCTACTTCATTAATATTTACAAGCTTAAGCAACATGCCCGATATATTTCGTACATTTTTCTCGTAATAGTCCTGAATATTTGTTTCTTCAAGAACAGAAAGCTTAAAATTCAGAATCATTAAGTCAAATCGTTTTGCAGCTTCATCTTGTTCAGTAAGAAATATCAAAGGAGCTACATGCTTGAAGATATCATGAATATCTGTATCGCTTAGTTTGAACCATTGCTCCTGAACAGAAAATTTCTCAGCATACCTTAATGCCATCTTTACTGTAAAACTATCTTTGTTTAAGGCTTTGACTCTACTGCAACACCATTGCAAATATTCATTTCTGACTTCCTGATATTCTTCGTCCAAATCATTATCTCTAATAAATTCGGCAATTCTAATAATAGTCTTGAATGTCTTTGCACTAATTGAATCTGAGCTTATTGCCTCACGACCTTTTGCATTTTCTTTGAAAAAATCGAAATTTCCACAGAAATCAAAAACTTTGAATTCTTCTTTATCTTGACCAGGGCCAAAAAGATCAGGGCAAAGCCTTGTCCCCCGGCCAATCATTTGCCAGAATTTCGATTTGCTGTAAACCGGCTTAAATAACACAAGATTTACAATCTCCGGAATATCAATTCCAGTATCCAACATATCAACTGAGACAGCTATTTGAGGCTTTTTATTAACCAATGAAAAATCATCAATCAAGTCCTGAGCATACTTCTCGTAATTATCGATGATACGAAGAAACTTGTTACCAAATTGAGGATACTGCTTATTAAATCGCTCTTCAATATAAACAGCATGGGTATGGCTTCTGGCAAAAATGATGGTTTTTCCAATTTTATCTCCTCCTCCAACTTTAACGCCTTCATTCATTAAATAATGAAGCACTTTATCAATTGTATTCGCATTAAACAGCCATTCATTCAAAGCTGTAGCATTTATTTCCATTGGCATATTGCCTGCTTCATCACGGAAAGTCTCTTCGTATTTGATTTTGTCAACATCACTCAATTCTTCATATTTCACGCCCCTTGACATAAAATCAAGATCAATGACTCTGCCATTGTATGGTTTTAAAAACTCATCACTAATGGCATCATCTAAATCGTAATTGTAAGTTGGAACCTGAAATTCTTCGTCGAACAAATCGTAAGTATCGTGGTCAGTGTCATCCTTTGGGGTAGCTGTAAGCCCAAGCATCATGGCATCGAAATATTCGAAAATGGCTCTGTACTTTTGATAAACCGAGCGATGTGCTTCGTCCACAATAATCAAATCGAAATGACCGATGGTATAAAATCGTTCTTCTTTCGTTCTGACACCATCAATTTTATTCATTATTGTGGGGTAAGTAGAAAATACCAACCTTGTATTTTTGTCTTCGTTTTCTTTAGTTAAATCAATTGAAGTAAGGTTTGGAAGCAATTTTTCAAAGTTTCTTTTTGCTTGAGTAACCAATGCATTTCGATCAGCAAGAAACAATACACGTTTAGCCCAATTGGCTCTCACCATTATATCTACAAGCGAAATAGCTGTTCTTGTTTTTCCGGTTCCGGTAGCCATCACAACTAGTGCAGCTCTTGAAGCTCCTCTCAGTTTTCCGGCCACATCCTGAGCAACCTTGTCTGATACATTTTGAATGGCTATTTTTTGATAATAGCGATTTGTAATATCGTCATTTACCGAGATACTTCTTAAGTCTTTTCTGTCTTTTCGCCGATTAATAAGCAGCTCAAGTTCTTCTTTGGTATAGAAACCATACACTTTTCTTGGCGGATAAAAAGTATCATCCCAAAGCTCGGTTTCATATCCATTTGTGTAGAATATTACAGGACGACGGCCTGTCATTTTTTCAAGACAGTTGGCATACAATTCTGCCTGATGTTTTCCTTCTCCAATATCTCTTGATGTCTTTTTTGCTTCAATTACTGCCAATGGCAAACCATTATCTCCCCACAAAACATAATCTGCGTATCCAATACCACTTGGATTAACAGAAACAGGCATTCCATGAACTTCGTATTCTCTTATATTTCTGGCATAAG
>PKSZ01000342.1 GCA_002869425.1 Marinilabiliales bacterium | reverse complement strand
AATCCATTAGAAATGAGAAATTCTTGCTATGATCGTCTCGGTTATGAGCAAATATGTTAAAAGTTGCCAATCGAAACAGTTTAGTGACTTCCTGAATATCCTGATTTAATATGAGAGCGCACCTAAACAATCCATCATAGTCAAGGCTTGGGTAGCGATGATCTGCATGTAGCAATCCAGACGCAGAGTGCATATGAATCCTGTTGCTTTCTTTCCTGTCAAAGCGCTTAATACCAAACCACTGATTTTGACCTTCTCCCTGAAATAGTTTGGTTTCTGGCATTTCGATACCAGCTTGCTTTGCCATGATTGAATAGGCATATTCAATTCTACCTATATCTTTTTGAGCCAGGGAAGAAGCAAACTTTACCATCCAATGTTCGAAGCCTTCTGGTAACTCTTGCTGACCATGAATAATTCTATTGGTCTTTGGATTGTATCCTATAAGAACTTTTGGTCTTGCCCCGGCAGATGATCCTCCAAGGTTATACAACTCCTCCAGGGTTTCTGTAGATTCTCCCTCAATGACTTTATTTACTTCATTATTAAGTTTATTAAGATCTAAATCTGAATTCTTAATATGCACTTCACTATAGTCAGGTTCGTAGCACAAGGCACCCATTCCATTATTGCCAACATATGCCAGGCGGTCTAAAGGAGACAAACTAACATGGTCTATTCCAAGAGAAACCATATACCGATCTAACAGAAGTCTTCCCCAGCCATCAGGTAAAGAGTCGTTAAATAAACCAAACAAACCTTCAAATGGACTGTCTTTCCCTGAAATAACTCCTCTCTGCAGTGGAAGCTTAATAGGCGATAATTCTAATCCTGTAGCTAAGAAATTGGCATCGTATTCAAACCAAATCTGACCATTCTTATATGCCAAACGACCAACAATAGTTCGACTGGTTTCTGACTGATAATATACATTCAGTATATCTATTGGACGATATGTTTTCTTTTTACTCATTCTTAAAGAGATCATCTATTGATTTTGGAGTGTCTTCAATTGAAAAAAGCTTCTCAAAATCATCCAACCGGTTTAATGCCATGGCAATTTGAAGAAGGCTTTCCAAGGAAATTTTGCCTGTTGTTTCGAAGCGTCTTATGCTGCTATAAGAGACTCCTGATCTATTCGAAAGCTCTTCCCTGGAAAGCCCTTTTTGGGTTCTTAACTTTCTAACCTTTTCAGCCAGATCCGACATTATTTCCTTAGGTAGCTTTAACATATAATTGTCTATATATTGTACGAATATAGTCAAATTTAATCTTAATTGCCAATATATTGACAATTAATACCCCTTCCCATACAGAAAATCATACACTTCCGGATCCCGGAGAAGAAAAACCAGTTCAGTTCTCATGCAGTGAACAGTAAATCGCATTAGCTCATCTATTTCTTCTGTATTTTCTTCCCGGTTGGCTTTTACTTCTTTCAGGATGTTATAAATTTTAGCACTATGGAGTTTAACTTTTCTTGTATGCAGCTCCAATAATTCATTTTTCTTTTGGCTTCATTTTTTTACTCAAAAATACAATCACCGGGATGGCGATAGCAAGAATTTGTTAAAGCAATTATTTTTAGAAATAATTTGAAGCCTTTTTTAAGACAGTAAAAGCATATGAAAATTACGGTTGACTGCTAGATTCATTACGGAGCACATCCCGTAATTTCCCGGGATTTCTCGCAGTTTTTCGAAAATTCTCGAAAAGTATAACATGCAATAAATCAGCAGTATACATGGTTTGCTTCAGGATTTCCTGAGATTTCCCGAGATTATAACCGTAATTTTAATCGTATTTATTTTCCTTTCCGGGAAATCCCGGGATTCAATTTTTCATTTGCAGGAAATTGCGGTTATTTTTCGTAATATTTATCCCATTAAAAATTCTTAAGAAATTTTATAAAAAGTTATTGTATTTCAATGAATTTCCTTATTTTTCAAAATAAGAAAAATGTACTTATGAATCGCATAAAAGAAGTCCTCAAAAAGAAAGGAATTAAACAAAAATGGTTAGCTGAGAAACTAGGGAAAAGCTACCCGGTTGTAAACTCTTATGTTGCTAATAAGAGCCAGCCAAGACTGGAGGTTTTGTATAAGATTGCAGAAATATTGGGTATTGAGGCAAAGGAACTTCTTATGAATAATGATGAATTAATAAAAAGAAAATGAGTGATATTAAAGAAATAATTGATGAGCTGATAAAATTCAGAAACGACCGGGATTGGGAACAATTTCATGATAGTAAGAACCTGGCTACTGCAATATCTATTGAAGCTGCAGAATTGAATGAGCTGTTCCTATGGAAGAATATTGAAGATTCAGAAAAAGTTGATCAGGAGAAGATTAAAGAAGAATTGGCTGATATTCTTGCATTTTCATTTTTACTGGCGGAGAAGCATAACTTCAATGTAAAAGATATAGTTCTTGATAAAATTAAAAGAAATGGTGAAAAGTATCCGGCAGACAAAGCCAGAGGTACTGCAAAAAAATACAATGAGCTGTAGAAGTTGAATGAGGACTGAAGAATTTAATATAACAACCTATCCTTTTTCTGATAAAGTTGCAGACCTGATCAGAGAAGATAATCTTGTCCAGGAATCGTGGCCGCTTGTATATATTATTAAAGATGATAATCTTAAAGAAGCCTATGTTGGAGAGACAACGAATGTTATCTCAAGAATGTACAATCATTGGCATAATAAGGATAGATCAAAACTGAAAAACCTACATCTGATAACTTGTAGTTTGTTCAATAAATCAGCAACACTTGATATAGAGGCTAGTCTTATCAAATATATTTCTGTAGATGGTNTTTCTGGAGATGGTAAGTATAAATTGCAGAATGGAAATGCAGGTTTAGCAATGCATGAGTTTTATGAGAAACGTAGGTATGAGGAATTATTTAGCAGGATATGGAAGGAGTTGCAGGCAAGGAAGATTACAAAAAACAGCATAGCAGATATTAATAATTCCGACCTGTTTAAATATTCACCATACAAGACATTAAGCTCTGATCAACAAATAGCAATATTTGAAATGATTAGTACACTTTGTGACAGCAATAAAGGCAGTTTGTTTGTTGAAGGAAGCGCAGGAACAGGAAAGACAATTCTTGCAATATATCTCTTCAAACTACTTAAAAGTGATATTGATGAATATGTTTTGGATGAATTTGACTCTGTAGATAAGGATCAGGTTGAATTATTCCTTAAACTGAAAGAAAAATTTCCAGATCCTAAAGTTGCTCTTGTAATACCAATGAAGTCATTAAGGACTACATTGAAGAATGTTTTTAAGAGTATCAAAGGACTCAGTGCCAGCATGGTGGTTAGCCCATTTAGCATTACAAAGGAAAAGTATGATCTTTTAATTGTTGATGAAGCGCATAGGTTAAAACGAAAGGTGAATCTGTCAAGTCCGGGAGAGTATTCTCAATTTAATAATAACAATAAAAAACTGGGTTTCAGTGATTCAGGTACACAGCTGGATTGGGTGTTAAAACAAAGTGACTATCAGGTGTTGTTCTATGATGAAAAGCAATCCATTAAGCCAACGGATATCAGGGATACTGATTTCAATAAATTACATACCAAACCGAGTACCAGAAAAGTAATTCTTAAATCCCAGTTTCGTGTAAAAGGAGGGAATGATTACATCCAGTATATTGATGACTTGTTGAATTGCAGACTCGGGGAATCAGATAAAAAGTTTATCTCTTCAGAATATGAGTTCGTTATGTTTGACAGGATTGAGGAAATGGTCAATTCAATTAAAAACAAGAATCATGAGAATGGACTTTCCAGACTGGTTGCCGGTTACGCATGGGAATGGAAATCTAAAAACAAGGATGTCTTTGATATTGAGATAGAAAATTCAAAGTTTAAGTGGAATAAAACGGATACAGACTGGATAAATTCAGTTGAAAAGGGATTTGCAGGAAATGAGGTTGGTTGCATACATACAACACAGGGTTATGATCTTAATTATACAGGTGTAATTTTCGGACATGAAATTTATTTTGATAAAGACAAAGGAGAAATCAAGATTGATCCGAAGAAATACTATGATAAAAACGGAAAGAATACCATTAAAGACCCTGACGAATTAAAGAGGTATATTATAAATATCTATAAGACATTGATGCTAAGAGGTATTAATGGCACTTATGTATATGTGTGTGATGAAGGTTTAAGAGAGTACTTTAGAAAATACATTCCTTGTCATAAGTAATGGGACAATTTGAATGAGTGATAGCAGCCAAATATCAAAATATCTAAAATTCAAGCAAGGAACAGCAAAAGGACTTCCTAAAGCTCCTCATAAGCCTATTTTAATTTTATCAGTTATTAAAGGGATTGAAACAGGGTTGATTTCTGATAATAAGATATTTATAACGCCTGAATTAGTAAGCTTTTTCAGAAGCTTTTGGGATAAGTTAGTAGTAACAGGACATACACCAAATTTCTCACTACCCTTTTTCCATTTAAAAAACGAAAAATCAGGTATTTGGAAATTAAAATGTAAGCCAGGATTTGATTCGGCAATTACAAGCTCAAATTAAATTAAAAGCTTCAAGGCATTAAATGAGACTACAGAATATGCATTTCTTGATAAGGCTTTTTATGATTTGCTGAAAATTAAGGAAATACGAGATCAAATTAAAGGTGAGATTATTGAAAGATATTTCCCGGAAGCAAATATTTCTTTATTGCGTAAAGATTATAGTTATTTGGACATTCTGGAAGAACAGATATTGAATGATTCTGCAATAACATATTCAAACAGAGTAAAGCAAATTCTTGAGACAAAAGAAGCTGAAGAGGATGTATTTATGCGGGGAGGTGCTTTTAAAAGACAAATCCCAAAATTGTATAATTATTCTTGTGCAATTACAGGAATGAAAGTTGAATCCGTTGGCAATATTTCATTAATTGATGCTTGTCACATTGTTCCTTTTGCAGAGAGTCATAACGATACAGTTAGTAATGGAATTGCATTGTGTCCAAATATGCATAGGGCTTTTGATAGAGGATTGATTTCAATTGATGAAAATTACAGAGTTTTGGTTTCTGATATTTTTATTGAGAACTACACTTCCTATTCAATTCATCAATTCGAAGGAAAAGAAATTCATTTGCCTGAGATATCAAGATATTATCCAGCACAGGAGAATCTTGAAAAACATAGGCAGAGATTTAATTTTGGATAATACTATGGAGCTAGGAATCTATGAAAAATTAATAAGTAGATTGCTGAGTAATAAACTCAGTGGCGTAAGTGAGGACTGCTATATAAAGCAAGTTCCTATTCCGAAAGATAAAGCTGCAGACCTTTTAACTCAATATATTTCAAAAGTCATTCGCTATTGTTTGTTGCAGAAAAAAGGTAGTAGTGCTCTTGCAAACCAAATTAAACTAATAAATGATATCATTGGATTTCTTGAAAAGAAATTGGAATTTAGTGAGTTAGGTGATGATCTCATTGATATTGAAGGCAATATTCTCAAGGCAATATTGAGTAAGGTTGGAAGGACAGATGATCAGCTAGAAGAATATATCAATAAGCATTATTCAATAGCTGGATATTCTTTCTCAGCATTATATACCGGTAGTAATTCAGATCTTTCATTAGATGTTGAATTAAGTAAAGAAATTCTTACTGCGGACAGAATATATTGGATTGTTTCCTTCATAAGATGGAGTGGTATTCGAATATTTGAAAAAGAGTTGAAAGAGTTCACTAAGAGAGATGGCGTTGAACTCTATATCATAACCACTACATATATGGGGGCTAGTGAAGCTAAAGCTATTGATTTCTTATCCTCACTCCAGAATACAAAAGTAAAAGTATAATACAATACCCAGCATGAGAGACTTCATGCAAAAGCATATATTTTCGAGAGGAATACTGGTTATGATACTGCTTATATTGGTTCTTCAAACTTGTCATATTCTGCACTTACAAAAGGTTTGGAGTGGAATCTAAAAATAAATGGCCAGGAAAGTAAACATTTAATTGATAAAGCTAAGTCGACATTTGATACGTATTGGTTAAATAATGATTTTGAAGAGTATGATTCAACAAAAAGTGAACAATTAAAAAATGCATTAGCCTCTGCAAAATATGGTTCATCTTCAATTGTTCCAGATAATATTATCCCCGATTTTGAAATAAAGGCATATCCTTTTCAAAAAGAGATTCTTGAAAAACTTGAATATGAAAGGAATGAGCTACAGAATAATAAAAATCTACTTGTTGCAGCCACAGGAACAGGAAAAACAGTAATTGCAGCTT
>PKSZ01000088.1 GCA_002869425.1 Marinilabiliales bacterium | reverse complement strand
GAAATCTCTCTATTAAGGAATTAGGAGCTTTTATTACCGACTTAGGAGAGAGCAAGTTCAGAATAAAACAAGTTAGTGAATGGTTATGGAAAAAAGGAGTTCATGAGTTTTCTGAAATGAGGAACCTCCCGAAATCTCTGATTAAAAAATTAGAAGAACGATCATTTATAGATAAAGCTATTGTTACAGAAGAATTGATTAGCAAAGATGGATCAAGAAAATATGCTTTTACTTCAATGGATGGGAAATTGGTTGAAGGAGTTTTGATACCTTCAAGGAAAAGAGTGACTGCCTGTATTTCTGTACAGGCAGGGTGCAATGTAAAATGTAAGTTTTGTGCAACTGGACAACTTGGTTTGCAGCGAAATTTGAGCAAGGGAGAGATTTTTGACCAAATTTATCAGTTGAATCAAAAAAGTCAGGATATTTTTGGTTCCAAACTTTCAAATATAGTTGTAATGGGAATGGGTGAGCCTTTTTTGAACTATAGCAATGTTATAAATGCACTTGATATGGTTAGTTGTGATGAGGGGCTAGGTTTTTCACCCCAACGAATAACCATTTCAACTGTCGGAATTATTGAGGGGATCGATCTGCTTGCAAATCACCCTAGGAAATATAATCTGGCTATATCACTGCATACTGCAGTAGAAAGTATTAGAAAACAATTGATTCCAATTGCGGTGAAAAATGATCTTGCCGATTTAAGAAAATCATTAGAAAACTATCATGAAAAAACAGGAAGCAGAATAACCCTGGAGTATATTTTATTTGATAAATTGAATGATGATGAAAAACATATGAAAGCTTTGGCGCAGTTTTGTAAAGCTTTTCCCAGCAAGATAAACCTGATTGAGTATAATTCTGTTCCGGAATTGCCCTTTGTTGCTTCATCAGAAGATGATACTTCAAAATTCCAGAAATTCCTGGAGGACAAGAATATGTTGGTGTATCTAAGAAAGAGTAAAGGTTCTGATATTTTTGCAGCATGTGGCCAGTTGGCAAACAAGAAAATGTAAAATATGTTTTATGATATTTTAATAAAAAATGCAATTCAGAGAACCAAATCTCAATAATCATTTTATATATTAGCATGTTGAAATAGTTATATAAATATAAAAACGCAAAAATATGAGAAGGCTGGCCTTGTCAGTATTGACATTTTTTTTCCTGATTAATATTACCATAGCACAAACGCTTGAAATAGATTGGGGTTCGTTTTATGAACTGGAAAAGGAAACTTTTTATCAAGGTGTAGTTGGAGCCGATGATGATGGTTTTTTTGTACTTCGTTCGGATAGAGTTGGTGGTTGTAAGAATGCTAAGGTTTGGTTAGAATATATCTCCAGGGCAATGTATACGGTTGAGAGTAGCAACGAAATTATTATGCCCAGTGTAAATGGTATAGAAACAGTATTTGAAAAGTTGTTTTATATTGATGGAAAGTTGATATTGTTTACCTCTGCAGTAGACAATGGAAGAAAGCAGCGATTGGCTTATGTTCAGTATCTTAACAAAGATGGTAGTTTGAAGAATAAACCAAAAGAAATTGGGAAAATGCCCCCTAAGAATGGAGGCGTTGATTTTTCATTTGAGCTGTCCCCGGATAAGGAAAGCATTCTTTTTTACTACTATACGTTTTTTGAAAGTTATAATGGCGAGCCTTTTACATTTAAAGTATTTGATTCAAATCTGAAGGAGGTATTCAATAAGAAATTGGTTCCCCCATTGAAAGGGAAGGTTTTTACTATTGGACAAGTGAAAATAGGTAATTCAGGGAATATCTATATGTCTGCAAAGATTAAGCAGGAGAGCTCAAAAAGATCAAGGACAAGTACTGAATCATATGAATTTGCAGTAATATCTTATAACAAGCAGAGAAACGATTTTTTTGTTCAAAATGTTGAGTTAAAAAAGAATATTGTTAAGGATATCGCTTTTGGTATTAACAAAGATGAAAATTTGGTTATTGGCGGATTCTATGGTGCCAAAACAAGTAGAGACGGATCTTTGGGTGGCGTTTTTTATCAAGTGTTTAATCCAAGTATTCAGAAGATCGTTAGTGGCCCGATTGATTCAAAAACATTATATAAACCTTTTGAAAGAGAAGAAGCACCTAATTTTAAATATAAGCGTTTCGGTGATCCCAAGTATTTTTACAATTATAAGTTGAAAGACGTTTTTTGTCTTGAAAATGGGGCTTATACATTTCTTTCAGAGCATCAGTATACAGATAAGACCGAAATAAAAGATCCACAAACCAAAGAAGTGTCTTACGTACACTATTATTACAATAATGATATTATTGCCTTTGGTGTGAATCCTAAAGGAGTAATGTCATGGATTAAGCGTATTCCAAAAAACCAGTATGGAATAGATGATAATAGATACATGTCTGGTTACAAAGCCGTAATCTCTAAAAATAAAATTAAGGTTTTATTCAACGATCATCCTTCAAATTTGAAAAATGATAATCTTGAAAAAGTAAAACAGTTTAAAAATAATGTAAAGACCAGCCCCAAAGGTTTAAGCATGGTGGTTACTATTTTTAATGATGGAAGCTTGGATACTTCTGTTATGTTTAATAATGATGACGAGAAGACTGTTTTTGTACCTGCTATGTTAGGCGAAACCAAAGATGATGCGTTTATTATTAGTGGTCAGAAGGGCAAGTTTGTGAAATTTGGAAGTTTTTACATTCAATAGTTTTATAAATCCAGACTTAGTTGCTTGTCAAATAAATTAAAGCTTTTTCTGTGAAAATCTTTAATGCCATGTATAGAAATGGCTTTGCGATGTTCTTTGGTGGGGTATCCTTTGTTTTTCTTCCAATTGTATTCGGGGTATTTGTCATGTAATTTCATCATATATTCGTCACGGTAAGTTTTGGCAAGAATAGAAGCTGCTGCAATGGATAGGAATTTCCCATCACCTTTAATAACACAGCTGTGAGGAATATCTTTGTATTGAAGAAATTTATTACCATCAACAATTATATGGTTGATCTTTGAATTAAGTGAATCCAATGCCTTGTGCATTGCCAGAATGCTGGATTTTAATATATTGTATTTGTCTATTTCATGATTGGTAAAGTGCTCTACTGCATAGGCAATGGCATCTTTTTCAATTATTGCTCTTAAATTATTCCTTTGTTTTTCGGATAGTTTTTTTGAGTCGTTCAGATCGGCATGGGTATAGTTTTTGGGAAGAATTACAGCGGCAGCAACCACGGGTCCGGCAAGGCAACCTCTTCCTGCTTCGTCACAGCCAGCTTCAAAATCATAATTATACATCCCTGATTTTAATCCAGATTGTTTTTTCATATTGTAAAAATATATATTTAATTCTTAGTGCAATAATTTGTACTTTTCTGCCGTGAATAAACAATATCTTGTGGTCTTGGTTTTTTTACTGATTGCTCAGCAGCTATTTGCTGGAAAATGGTATGAAGGGTGGGTTGAAGATATGAACAATGACACATTGT
>PKSZ01000449.1 GCA_002869425.1 Marinilabiliales bacterium | reverse complement strand
TTGAAAACGGAGAGAGAAAAGTTGGAGATCCGGCAAAACGTCAGGCAATTACAAATCCAGAAAAGACAATAAATTCGATAAAAAGGTTCATGGGTGAATCATTCGACAATGTGAGCACTGAAATTAGTCGTGTTCCGTATAAGGTTGAAAAGGGACCTAACAATACACCAAGGGTTAAGATTGATGATAGACAATATTCCCCACAGGAATTATCTGCCATGATTCTTCAGAAAATGAAAAGAACAGCAGAGGAATACCTTGGACAGGAAGTAACGGAAGCAGTTGTGACTGTTCCTGCTTATTTTAACGACTCTCAGCGTCAGGCAACGAAAGAAGCCGGTGAGATTTCGGGTTTGAAAGTAAGAAGGATTATAAACGAACCAACTGCAGCATCATTGGCATATGGTCTTGATAAAAAAGGTCAGGATATTAGAATTGCTGTATTTGATTTGGGTGGAGGAACTTTTGATATTTCTATTCTTGAATTGGGAGATGGAGTATTTGAAGTGAAATCAACCAATGGTGATACACACTTGGGTGGTGATGATTTTGATCAGGTGATAATTGATTGGCTTGCAGATTCTTTTAAGTCAGATGAAGGAATAGATCTTCGGAAAGATCCAATGGCAATGCAAAGACTTAAGGAAGCAGCAGAGAAAGCAAAAATTGAACTTTCAAGCTCAACCAGCACTGAGATTAATCTTCCATATATTATGCCAGTTGATGGTATCCCAAAACACCTTGTGAAAACATTAACAAGAGCAAATTTTGAGCAACTGGCTGATAAATTAATACAAGCAACTATCGCACCATGTAAGGCAGCTTTGAAAGACGCAGGAATCAGTCCTAGCGAAATTGATGAGGTTCTTTTGGTTGGTGGTTCAACAAGAATTCCATCCATTCAGAAGGTTGTTGAGGATTTCTTTGGTAAGGCACCTTCAAAAGGTGTAAACCCTGATGAAGTTGTTGCTGTAGGTGCAGCTATCCAAGGAGGTGTATTAACCGGTGAAGTAAAGGATGTTATTCTTCTTGATGTTACTCCTCTTTCATTGGGTATTGAAACAATGGGAGGTGTAATGACTAAGTTGATTGAATCGAATACAACCATACCAAGTAAAAAGACAGAAACTTTTACAACAGCTGCTGATAATCAGCCTTCAGTTGAAATTCATGTACTCCAGGGTGAGCGTTCAATGGCTTCGGATAATAAGACAATTGGTCGTTTTCATTTAGATGGAATTCCACCATCACCAAGAGGAGTGCCACAGATTGAAGTAACATTCGATATCGATGCAAATGGAATTTTGAACGTTTCTGCTAAAGATAAGGCTACCAATAAGGAGCAAAGTATACGAATTGAAGCTTCATCTGGATTAACAGATGATGAAATTTCAAAAATGAAAGCTGAAGCTGAGGCCAATGCTGATGAAGACAAGAAGGCCAAGGAAAAAATTGATAAGCTGAATGCAGCTGATAGTATGATTTTCCAAACAGAGAAGCAGATTAAAGAGTTTGGCGATAAATTGCCAGCTGATAAGAAAGAACCAATAGAGAAAGCTTTAGCAGAACTTAAGGAAGCACATAAATCTCAGGATATTGAAGCTATTGATAAAGCTTCTGCTGAATTGAATTCTCTGTGGCAAAAAGCATCTGAAGAGTTATATAAATCCGGTCAGCAACCACCAACAGATGGTGGACAAGCACAAGATCCATCAGGAGATGAGAAAAAAGATGGTGGAAATGATGATGAAGTTACAGATGTGGATTTTGAAGAGGTGAAATAGTTTCTTATCAATTAGATATAAAGAGCGTTCTGGAATCAGGACGCTCTTTTTTTATAGGCAATTAAACCATGCTTACAGCCGTTATTTTTATATATTCTTTTTACATTTGTATGAAACCATAATCTGCATCGATGAGAATTCTAGTTTTTATTTTTTCAGTGTTAATATCATTTTCTACAATAGCTCAAAATGTTGGGCAAAAATCAGATACCTTGTTAAACTATACCGATATACAAGGGCAGAAGCAAGGTAAGTGGGTGAAGAAGTATGAAAATGAGAAAAAAGCCTATGAAGGTTATTTTGTAAATGATAAACCGGTTGGTTTGTTCAAGAGATGGTACAAAAATGGACAACAGAAAGCGATTATGATTTATGATCATGATACCGTTCGTGCACGGTTGTTTTGGGATGATGGAAAACAAATGTCTGAGGGAAAGTATGTTAATCAATTAAAAGATAGCTTGTGGAAATATTATGGTGTTGATGGGAAAATAGTGGCTGAGGAATGGTATAAGTTAGGCAAGCTTCACGGTAAATCATGCATTTTTTACAGGGATAGCAGTCTTGTTCAGGAATTGGAATGGAAAGATAGTCTGAAAGATGGAATCTGGAAGCAGTACTATCCTAACAAACAGCTAAAGCTGGAAGCTGTATATAAAGATGGAAAAAGAGACGGCTATATGAAAGTATACTATCCAAATGGACAGGTGAAAATGGAAGGTCCTTATTATTCTGATTTTAAGCATGGCGATTGGTACTATTATACTGATCAGGGTGGCTTGGATTTAAAAATCAAGTATCGTTATGGAATCCCAGAACCCAACGAAAAGTCAGAAAAAAGAATTGAGGATTTGCTCAAAGATGTTGACAAGGATAAATACCTTGAACCAACAATAGAAAATTTCTTTACACCAAATAGGAGATAGTATGGGGAAGGCAAGGGTTTTGGTCGCTATGAGCGGCGGGATCGATAGTTCCATAACGGCAATGATGTTACGGGAGCAAGGCTATGATCTTGTGGGCATAACCATGAAAACCTGGGATTATCACTCTTCAGGAGTCAGTACAAAAGAAACAGGTTGTTGTTCATTGGATTCCATTCAGGATGCCCGAAATATGGCTGAAAATATGGATTTTCCCCATTATATGCTCGATTTAAGAGAGCCGTTTGAGAAGCATATCGTATCAAATTTTGTGGATGAGTACCTGAAAGGACGAACGCCAAATCCTTGTGTGCTATGTAATACACATATCAAATGGGATGCTTTATTGGAAAAAGCAGATGAATTGGAGTGCGAATATATTGCAACTGGTCACTATGCAAGAATCAGGAAGGAGGCAGATCGATATATTATAAGTAGAGCTCTTGATGATACGAAAGACCAGTCTTATGTTTTGTGGGGTTTGAATCAGGATTGTTTGTCACGAACTATAATGCCATTGGGTGATTATCGAAAGGAAGATATACGTAAACTAGCCAAGGAAAGAGGATTTGATAATCTTGCACATAAAAGGGAGAGTTATGAAATCTGTTTTGTGCCTGATGATGATTACCGGAAATTTTTAGAGAATAAAGTTCCCGATTTAAATGCAAGAATAGGAGAAGGTGATTTTGTTTTAAAGGATGGAACCCTTGTTGGAAAGCATAGAGGATATCCTTTTTATACAATTGGGCAGAGAAAAGGTTTGAATATTGCATTAGGAT
>PKSZ01000541.1 GCA_002869425.1 Marinilabiliales bacterium | reverse complement strand
ACGCCTTATTTTCATTTTCTAAACTTCCAATAAAGTTATCTTTAATCATTGGAATATTGGGAATTATATTGTCGATTGGAGGCGCCAGTATTGTTATTTATAAAAAGATAATTGGAGACGCCATTACAGGATGGACAAGTACAATGCTTGCCATGTTTTTCTTTGGGAGTGTTCAACTCTTTTTCTTAGGAATCATGGGTGAATACGTCTACCGAATATTTGTTGAAGCCAAAGAACGCCCCATATACATTGTAAGAAAGTTACATGAGAATTCAGAAGAATAAAATACTATTTTATATTCTCATTTTTGGGTTTCTAATTCGCCTTATTTTCATTCTTTTCGGGGCAGATCAATACTTTAACCGTGAAAACATTTATGTAGACGGGGATACCAAAGCATGGAGCACCGCTTTTGAAAATCTTGTTGAGCATGGAGAATACACTGTTAACCCCGACAGTGAATACGGATATTTTGGCAGAATGCCGGGTTATTCCATGTTTATGGGATCTATTTGGTTAGTTACAGGGAAAAACTGGGAATTGAGCTTTATGATTTGTGGCTGGCTTCAAACCATTCTTGATACAATATCCATTTACTTCATATTTTTAATTGGAAATGCATTAATAAATAAAAAAACGGGCCTGACAACAGCCTTCCTGTACGCCCTGTATCCATTTATCATAGTGTGGAATCCTGTAGCATATTCGGAAAGTCCTGCCATATTTTTTCTTCTTGCTTCTTTAGCTTTACTTACCAATAAGAGAACAGCAATAACATACTTACTATCCGGTATCCTTATTGGCATGGCTGCACTGAACAGACCTCAAATATTAATATTTGTTCCTTTTGCTGGATTATTTATTCTTATGGCACACTCGGATAGATTTTTCAAATCAATTAAACCTATATTGTTTTTTTCTCTTGGTTTTCTTCTTATGCTTGGCCCCTGGACAGCCAGAAATATTATCAATCACGAAAAACCAATAATAACCCAGGATTTGAGAGGATTTCCAAACTGGAATACGGACGTAATCTCATTTATGCAATATATTTATTCCGTTAAAGCTGAATGGAGTCCTCAGTTTGAACAAATTCTGCAAAATAAAACAGTAGAATTACCAGACCGAGCGTATACATCAAGAAAAGACAGCATATTACTCAAAAGGACCCTTGAATTATGTAAAACATGTGGCAGTGGTTTTAGCCATTGGAATGGATACTGGAAAGAACCAATAAAAAAAGAAAACTGCAACGATGAAATTAGTAAAAACTTTGATTACTTAAGAACACAACAAATTGAAACCAACCCTTTTAGTTACTATATAAAAATTCCACTTCAAAATTTGAAAAAAGCCATTTTTAAAAGTAGTCTACAATACGATGCCAAAAGTGGCAGCAAACTGGCCAGCATACTATTTCTCTACAGATCCTTTCTAATATTGCTTGCGCTGGCTGGAAGTTTTATACTAATAAGAGAAAAAAGAGAAACAGCATTTATTCCTTTATCCTGGATGTTTTTATACAT
Source organism: Marinilabiliales bacterium (assembly GCA_002869425.1). GTDB lineage: Bacteria > Bacteroidota > Bacteroidia > Bacteroidales > BM523 > BM523. The sequence goes on along the minus strand of PKSZ01000541.1, from coordinate 1,963 downwards.
CGCTCTTTGCTTTGGCACCGGAGTTCAGTTTAGAAATATAGAAATGAGATACTTTCTTCCTGCAGATATACTCATGTTAATTCCTGCTGCACACGTAATTCATATAATTCTCAACCGATTAAAGAGAACTCCAGCTCATGAATAATGAACACCATAATTGCCTGATTTGTAGCTCCTCTCACATATCAAATATTATCGGATATGAGAATGCTTTCCTTGTGAAGTGCAATCAATGCGGCTTTGTATTTTCAAAGAAAATTCCTTCTGATGATGAACTAGTAAAGCATTATGATAATTATTCAAGAGATGATTATCTATCGCCAATCACGAGTCAAAGATTCAATGAATTATTAGATGGTTTTGAAAAATACAGAAAGACTAATAAAATTCTGGATATTGGTTGTGGTGTTGGGTACTTTCTTGAAGTAGCCAAAAGTAGAGGCTGGGAATGCTTTGGTACTGAATTCACAAATGAGGCCATTGAGATCAATAGACAAAAAGGGATCCTCATGAATGAAGGACCCTTACAAACAAAAAATTACAAAGAAAATCAATTTGACATTATTACTTCCTTTGAAGTAATAGAACACATTAACAATCCTTTAGACGAAATTGAGGCCATAAAGAAAATTCTTAGACCCTCAGGCTTGTTTTATTGCACTACACCGAACTTTAACTCGCTATCCAGAAAAAAATATAAACAAGACTGGATAATGATTGATTATCCAGAGCATTTATCATACTACACCGCTAAGACCATAAATTATCTCTTTACACAAAATGGTTTTAAAAAGAAAAAAGTCTCCACTACAGGAATAAGAAGTCAAAATATTCCCATATCAAACATTATTTCTGAAGAATCAAAAGACGAAAAACTAAGGAATATGGCTGAAAACAGTTTTTTGATTGGTTTTGCCAAAAAAATCATCAACTTTTTACTTTCTGTAACACAAACTGGAGATACAATTAAAGCTTACTTCATCAAAACACCTACTCAAGCTTAGTTTCCCCCTTTGATCTGTTAAACCTGTCAATTATTACGAAAGCACTAGTCAATAAAAATGGAATCAATGGTATTTTATACCGCACCAAAGCTCCAAAATTGGCTGTTGTTAAGCCAATAAAAAAGGCAAATGAAAACGAAAAAATAATTGAAAAAACAATCAATGAATGATCAAATGCCGTGCGATACATATATTTAAATCCAAGCTTTATAAAAGCAACCACAGACAAAACAATTACATAAAAGCTAACAAATATTAATAAAAAGTTTTCAGTGCCCGAGATGAACATCACGGGGTTATTACATTCCCATAAAAACGGCCTGTAGAGACCCGCCAAAATTGCTTGTGGTGATTTTGAAAAAATTCCACTAAGAGATGCATCAAAGTTTCCGATATCAAATGTATTGTCTCCATATCTCATAGATGTTTTTAAATCCTGCTGTGTAACAACAGCCTTTTCAAGCATTGCATCAACAGATGAGTAAGTATTTCCCAAAGCTGGTGCAATTTGATTCAGCATAAAATAACCACCACCCCATACAGTAACCAATACGATAGGTACAAATAAAATCTTCATAAAATTGCTATCCATTCTTTTTATACCTCTGTGCGTTAACATCAGTAGTATACCAACAAATACAGATAAGAAAATATATGGTTTCAGTGAAATTAACACATAGATGCTAACCGTTATTACCAATATAAACCAAGCAATCTGTTTCCCAGTTTTCTCTTTCCAACTACCAGACATAAACAACCTGTAAAAACCATACACAAGCCATGCTGATGCTGATATGGTATAGCTGTCTTTTAATATTGCTGAGCCCCAAAAACAAACAGAAGGAACAAATAAAACAGACAAAGCAATAACCTTCTTTTGATGTGGAAATTGTTCATAAAACAGTCTAAATAATTTCCACATTACCGGAAATATAATCCATGCAACGAGCACCGTGGTT
>PKSZ01000433.1 GCA_002869425.1 Marinilabiliales bacterium | reverse complement strand
GAAATGAAATTTGATATTTTCGAAGAATATATTCTTGAAAGTCCTTTATATGTACCAATCCAGATTGCTCCATTCTGCTCTGTATATATAGCTGAAATCTGGTCGGAAGGTAATCCTTCTATTTTGATTAATTGATTGTCTTTTAATTGGAACAGTCCATTTGAAGTACCAACCAATAGTCGTTTTTTGGTTTTGCCTACACAGCGTATATCCAGTTTTTCAGTAAGCTTAACAGCTGAGTTTTTGGAAACAAAATATCGGATAAGCCCGTGTTCAGATGTAGCGATAAGAAATTGTTGTTCTGTTTCCTGGTAAATGTCTTGAATTGTAACATGTTTCAGTTCAGGTATTTCTAATTTGTAAATGCTGTCATTTTGAATAAAGCATAGTCCATCAACAGTTCCAATCCAAACAGTATTTTTGTTATCACAAAATAGGTGTTCGATTACATTGCTGGGAAGACCATCATTTACAGATAGCCTGCTCCATTTATTGTTTTTTAGTGTAATAAGTCCATCAAGACTAGCAAAATACAAATCGCCATTTTGTGTTTCTGTAATTGAAGTAAAGCCATTGTTTTGAATCACCGGAATATTTTTGGTATTGTAAATACTCATTTGCAAACCATCGAATCTAACAAGGCCACTGTATGTAGCAAACCATACATAACCATTTTGATCCTGATGCACAGATAAAGCTCCCCTAATCGGTAAGCCTTGTGGTTTACTATAAAATTGGATACTATATTGGCTAATTTCTTTTGAGGGGTCTAATTCCTGAGCGGATATTGTTATCCCAAATGATGATAAGAAGAGTACAAATATTATATGTTTCACAAATCTGCTCATTACTTGTCAGGATAATAAAGATACAAATTATTATCAGTATATTATTTTATACTAAAAATTTTATAGAAAGTTATTGGTTAAGTGTAATTTATCAGGGGAGATCAATAAAACTTCTTTTTCTTTTGTTGAATATTGCAATTTTTTGATAGCCTGTTTGTCTAAGCAAGCTAATTGCTTCATTAAAGTATTGTCCTACTAATTTTGCTTTATGTGCATCGGAACTTAGGGTGATTGGAACACCATAATTGTGACAAATTTTCAGAAATGGTAGAGCAGGATAAAAGTCTTTACAGGCTTTGTTTTTTCCATTGGTATTTAGTTCAATAACCACATTGCTATTCTTGAAAACTGCTGCTGTATCTTTATAAAGCGATGTAATATCTTCCTCAGGATAGTAACCATATTTTTTTATGAGGTCAGGATGCCCAATTATATCGAACAGACCAGATCTTGCAGATTCCTGAATTGTTTGAAAATACAATTCATACAGTTGGTAAATGCTTTTGTCTTCAAATTTGCTGGGATCTGAATCGTAATTCCAATTTCCTATATAGTGTATGGATCCAATAACATAATCTACTGCAATTTGAGAGATGGTATCAGCTATTTTTTGTTCATCACCTGGAATGAAATCTACTTCAATACCAAACTTAATATTGATTTTATCCCGAAACTTATGTTTTAGTGTTTGAATTTTTTCAATCATTAAGGGAATGAGATCTGGCTCCATTCTCCAGTCTACAGGAATATGACATATATGGTCAGTGAAACCTATTTCATCAAATCCTTTGTTTATTGCAGCCTGAATAATAGTTTCATGCTCATCTTTACCATCAGACAGGATGGTATGCATATGATAATCTGTAAGCATTATAATTCTAAAACTCCGATACCTTGCCTTATGATTTCAATACCACCATCAGTACAATCAACCACTGTAGAAGCTTCATTGTTTCCATATCCACCATCAATCACTGCATCTACTTTATCTTTATATCTTTCATAAATCAGTTCCGGGTCTGTTGTATATTCAATCACTTCATCCTTATCATGAACAGATGTTGTTACCAATGGACGGCCCAGGGTCTGAATAATTTCTCTAATAATATTATTATCAGGAACTCTGATACCCACTGTTTTTTTCTTGCTCCTAAATATTTTTGGAACATTATTGTTAGCTCCCAGAATAAATGTAAATGGTCCGGGTAGACTTTTTTTCATCAATTTGAAAACATGATTGTCTACAGCGCTAGTATAATTTGAAAGCTGACTTAAATCGTAGAAAAGCAGCGAAAAGTTTGCTTTTTCAAGTTTAACACCTTTTAGTTTTGCAATTCTTTCAACGGCATTTTGTTTGTTTATATCGCACCCAATTGCATAAACAGAATCTGTTGGATAAACAATGATTCCTCCTTTTTCAAGAATTTCAACTATTGATCTGATCTTCTTTTCGCTGGGGTTTTCTTCATACAGTTTGATCAGCATGCTCATTATTAGTCCATTTTTTTATAATCCTCAAGGAATTTAGCAAGTCCGATATCTGTAAGTGGATGGTTGATTAATCCCATAATTGCATTTAGCGGAGCTGTAATTACATCGGCACCAACTTCTGCACATTGGATTATATGCATTGTATGGCGAACTGATGCTGCCAGAACCTGTGTGTCAAATTCGTAGTAGTTGTACATCTCCACGATTTGTGCAATGAGTTCAATGCCATCAGTAGAATTGTCGTCAAGTCGTCCAATAAAAGGAGAAAGGTAAGTGGCACCTGCTTTTGCAGCCAAAAGAGCTTGTCCTGGTGAGAAAACCAGTGTGCAATTGGTTTTTATACCTTCGTTTGTGAGTGTTTTAATCGCTTTTATTCCATTTATAGTACATGGAACTTTAACCGTTATTTGATTGTGTAATGCTGCCAACTTTCTTCCTTCATCCATCATTCCCTGATAATCAGTTGAGCGAACCTCAGCACTAACATCGCCGTTTACAATATTGCAGATTTCAATATAATGATTAAGAATATTTTTTTCTCCTGTAATTCCTTCTTTAGCCATTAATGAAGGATTTGTGGTCACTCCATCGAGAACGCCCAATTCTTGAGCTTCTTTAATTTGATCGAGATTTGCAGTGTCAATGAAAAATTTCATAATGATTCGCTTTGATTTTAATTAGCGCAAAAGTAAGCACTTTATATTAAAAATATACACGAATTGTAAAACCAACTATTAACAAAATGGTTGGGATTTTGAACAATGGGATTCATTAATCTCCATAATTGCTAATCAATCAATTGAACAGTTCCGGTAAATATGTCAATACCATTATGAGTTGTAATTATATAAGATCCAGAATCAAGGCCATATAAGTCGATTTTTTTTAAATTTCTTGTTAATATTTTCTCCATTACTAAATTGCCCTTCATGTCGTATATTTTTATTGTTGTTTCTTTTTCAGTATCTAGTCCTAAATTAACTATTCCACGTGTTGGGTTTGGATAGATTTATAAATCAGAAACGACAATATTAACAAGAGATGTAGGGTTAAAACCTTTATGGTAAAATAATGTAGGAAGACCAACTCTACATGTTCTACCTTCTAGAAATATCCCATCTCTTTGATAGTCACAATTAATGCCGGATAAGTTTTNAATATGTGTTATAATATTCAGATGCATATAGCTTACCATCTGGGCCAAGTTGAATTGCTCCAATTCTATTATTTATATCCGCAATTGTCGTATAATAGTCTAAATTTGGACCTAATTCTAAATCAAACTGTGTTATTCTGCCATTTGAAGGATAAATGTATTGTGACAAATATAGAAATTTATTGTTAGGAGAAAACTCTATTCCGTAAGCATCTGGAAATATACTTTCTGATGATTTACAGTTACTAATTATACCTGTTGATCTATCAAAATCGAATACTTCTATTTTGTTTTCTCTATAAATTGTTAATGCTATTTGTGTTCCATCAGTTGAGCTCTTCATGTATCCTATTGCATTTGTCCAACCATTAGCTTCAGCTCCTGAACTGTACCCACCCTCATGTACTGATCCAACATTGCTTTCAATTGGTATCGGGTTAATGCCTGAAGCCGTTATTTCGTAGACACGAAATTTATTTGAATTCCATTCATGAGCTATTACCCAGTAATCTTGTTCATTATCTTTTTTAATTGCCAGCACTTTTTCGGTTGTGTTTTGACATAGTTGTATGTTTTTTTCAATAACATCTCCAAGA
>PKSZ01000653.1 GCA_002869425.1 Marinilabiliales bacterium | reverse complement strand
GATTTTTCTCAGTCTCCCCAACCCACTTAGAAACCACCATTGACAAATCGATATGATATACATCTTTACCTGTCTTTTTACCAATCAGACTTGCAGTAAGGCTTTTTCCCGTTCCAGGAGGACCATGAAACAATGAACGGTAACCTTTCTTCAAGTATTTGAATTTTGACATCTTGGAAAATAAATACTCATGATGATGTATCCAGTCGATCATAAGATTGATTTCAGAAAGTACTTTTTTATTGATTACCAAGTCACTCCACTCCATCTCTGTATTGATTAAAGTAGCGTGAAATTTGCTACTAAATACAGGTTTTCGCGTTTTGCCATTGGTAAGGTAATCCACAAACTCATCTGTAAGCATCAACAAATCATTGAACTGTGTAGCATGTTCTCCAGAATCAGACAACCGAAGAATATTGTTCCGGATAAAGAAATGATCAGCTTCAAAAAACTCACGCAGTTTAAATCGAATGGCCAAATCATTTCCAGCCAGTATAAAAGCAAGAGTTTCTATGCTTGGCATAAACCGGTTACCATCATCGGTAAGCTTGCCTCCAAATTCAGTAAAAGCCTTATCATAATCCTCATTTTTCAATAGAAAAACATCCAGGATTCCAGGTCTGACATGGGGAACCAATGCAAGAATAAGAATGGCACGTTCAAGAAAACTAAGTTTATTCTCCTTAATTAGATTTGCATAAGTACCTGTGTTTCCTGCTACAACAGGAGGATCAATTTCATAAACAGAGCTATTTTCTGTTGTTTGCCTAAAATACAGCTTAAATCGTAAATCGATAAGCTGAGTTAACCAATTTATTTCGTTTTCAATGCATTCTGCATTTCTACTAATTAATTCCATTCTGTACTTATGATATAATCGTTCCATGGGAATTTAACCATACCAAATCCCCAAGGTAACGTAGTTAATAACACATCAATTGAATTTTGCTCCACTTTCAAAGTCCAGTCATTTCCCTGCCTTTCCAAAACTCCTTTCCTCATTAAAAAGGACTCTCTAAAACCCTGAACAGAAGTATTTTTCATTACTGACCATTGATTCTTAACTGCTTCCAAAAAAGCTTCGCATTGCTCATAAATTTCATCTTCCAAAACCACTTTATGGCTAATAGGAAATCCTATCCCCAAGTTACAAAAAAGCTTATTTAAAGCTAGTAGATATTCCTGATAATCCTTACTTCCACTCACCATATATTGTAAAATAACTGCTGCTTTAACCCGTGCTTCCAGATTTATGAACTTTTTGTTCTCAATTAGTTTCACCCTTTTTAAAAAACCTGTAAGAAAGGGCCACAATAAAACCAATCCTGAATTGGTAATAAAAATGCTTTCTTCAATATCCCCTGGCTGATCTTTTGGAGTCATTGAAGGGTATTCTTGTTGCGTTGTAGGTTCGGACTGCGTTTTCGTGAATACATTCAATAATGCTTGTGTTGATTTTTTATCTCCTGTTGTTTTTGACAACATTACCCTGTGCTCATCTTTTAAATGAGGAAAAGTATCCAGAACTGCCTGATAATGGCCGGCCAAAGCAGTTTGATTCTGTCGAATTGCAGTTTTTAGCTTACTTTTGACATTGTGTAGCAAACTTTCGTCCTTTTCATAAATACTGCTTAAAACAGCAAAAATATGTTGAGGGAATTTTTCATTCTTCGATGGAATTACAGATTGAATATCACTCCATGCACTACCTTTTAAAATCCTAAGTTCATCATGGCTGAGTGAATCCAGAAAGGCCGCCATCGTATATATAAAATAGTTATGCAAATTTTTCTTTGTTTGCGATAAATCTAGTCTTTCCTGAATAAAAGATGACAAACTCCTTGAAAAATTGAGTAAGGAATTCTCCCTGTTACTGAGTAAACTATAAAAAGATATCTGATTATCCTTTAAATATTCCTCCAAGAAAATTCGCATTACAAACTGAAACTTCTCAATACCATACTTCTCTACATATTGAAGCTGATAATTCTCAATTTCTTTGGCTAAGGTATATCTTACACTTTGTAGAGAAACGACTAAATCTGAGAAAGTAAAGCCATGAATCAATTTTCTCTCTTTCAGATCAATAACTCTTTTTAATGAAGGGTATTTCGTATAAAAAAGCTCTCCAATACGATCCAGAGCAGATACTCGCCCAACTGAACCCGATGAATAGAAATCTGTAAGATATTGGAATAAATTCCTGATATAAACTTCTTTGGTAATATGTTCTTTACTTTTCACAAGAAAAAGGAAAACATCTTTAAAATGTAATTCAATATCAGTAGCAGACAATACGCCTGATAAATCATGAATTATATTTTCCAAAATCAACCAATGAGATAAAAGTTCCTCTTTCAATGCAAATAAAAGATTGCTAATAACATCCATTGGGAAATGCCCAAAAACAATATCACAACTATCCTTTTTAGATAATTGCTCAATTATTTTCTGCTTCTGATCTGTATGTTTTTTCAGGAATGATCTTAAATTCAGTTTTATATATCCGGTAATCTCTTTTTTATTGGTCCACCATGGGAAATGCTTTTTTTCCAACAAAAACATAAAACCACTGTACAATATTTCTGCTTTTCGTTCAGAATAAGATTGAATAGTAACAACAATATCTTCATCCAATTGCTTATCCTTTGAAACTTTAAAATCCTCTACAGGTAAATCTACAGGCTCTTGAATATCGTTCCATGAAAAACTTTGCTTCATCTGCTGATTATGATCTGCTATCAATACTTCGTAACTCTTACTATAGGACAAATATACAGCATCAACAGAAAAGTGTTTCCACTTCTCTTTGCCAATAAGCTTAGCCTGTATAACAGAAACCAGCTTTATCTTTGTAATCGGTTTTAGAAGTGGTGATTCCAGGAGATAAACAAGCACATAGTACAAGGCTGCATTGGGAGGTAAAACTTTGTTTTCCTGTTTTATAAATACCAAAACAATATGCGAACAAATGTCCTCAATACTCTCTTTGGAAGTTAATTCACTTAGCAAATAATCAAGGACTTGCTTAAATTGGTGATAAACATGATTTAGCGCAGCACTAGCCTTATCTCCAGACACCTCTCTTAATGTATTAAAAGACAATTTCTCACCAGAAGAACCTTCCAAAATCATCGTCAAAGCATTATCATCCAGAATACCAACATCTACAAAATCATCAGCAATTTCATTTTCTATTGGTTTGCAATCCAGAAAAACATAAATATTCTCTTTCACCTTACTAAGTAAAGTTTTAAACAAAAACTGAACTTGCTGATCAAAGAGTTTTCCTTGAATTATATCCCTGACAAAAGACTGTTTCATCTTATTTTCATTACTGGGTTTCTCTGTACCCGTAAATGCATGGGCTAGCTCATAAACCAGCTCCTGCTGTATACTTTTCCTGCTCCAGTGGGAAATGTTATACTTTTTCAATAATTTAAACAGTCTATCGGCAAACTCTTTAACAATATCAGAAATAAAGCTAAACTTT
>PKSZ01000654.1 GCA_002869425.1 Marinilabiliales bacterium | reverse complement strand
TATAACTGTTATTCCAAACCATTCATGTTTCACATCGCCATTCAACTCAATATCAAAAACAGCAGAATAACACAACTTCTCTTCATTGGGTCTTAAAGAGCAAATAAAGTTACTCAGATGTTCAGGTAACATTGGAACTACACGATCTACAAGGTATACAGAAGTTCCCCTAAAAAAAGCTTCATTATCAATATCACTTCCTTCTTTTACATAATGCGTAACATCTGCGATATGCACACCCACTCGAATAGTTTCCTCATCGATAAATTCGACACTTAAAGCATCGTCAAAATCTTTTGCATCAGCCGGATCAATAGTAAATGTTGTGATTTTGCGAAAATCTTTTCGCTTTTTAATTTCACTTTCAGGTATATCTGCTGATATTTTTTGAGCCATAAGCTCAATTTCTTCCGGAAAATCAGCCGGCAATTCAAATTCAGCCAAAATTGCATGCATTTCGGTTTCATTGTTTCCAGCATAACCTAAAATCTGGATTACCTCACCTTCAGGGTTTTTTGATTTTCCTGGCCATTCTTTAATTCTTACAACTGCTTTATGACCATTTTTTGCACCATTCAAGGCATTATTTGGAATAAAAATATCATAAGGCATCACCTTTTGATCGGATACTAAAAAGGCAAAATTCTTTGACGTTTCTATTGTTCCCACAAAAGTTGTTCTTGTTCTATTGAGGATTTCCACTACTTCACCCTCGCTATGCTTTCCTTTTTTGTTTTCATACACATAAACCTTTACCTCATCCCCTGATAAAGCATGATTCAGATTCTCCTGTGAAATGTATATATCAGCTTCACTTTCTTCAGAAATTAAAAATCCGGCTCCATTCCTTGTAAGATCAATTCGTCCAATAATATAGCCAGCCTGGGATTTCATTTTAAATTTACCTGCATATATTTCCTCCACAACACCCAACTTTTTCAGCTCATATAAAACAGTAGTAATTAGGCTCTTTACTCCCTCATCCTTAACTCCTAACAACTTTGCCAACTGCTTATAATTATATGTTTTTTGCGAATTGTGTGTGAAGCTGGCCAGAATTGCTTTTGTAAGTGTCTTCTTATTATAGACCATCCCCCCACTATTTGACTTTTTCTTCTTTTTCTTTGTCATATACTCTTTATTTTCTTCTACAAAGATCAGTTTTTTTCCTCTAATTATGGTCAATTATACTATCTTTGTAACTTGCATGTAATAATTAATTATGAGACTAGTACTAATATTTCTTTTCATTGTAAACTCATTCCTTGCATATACGCAGGAGGAAGTTATTTATGAAACACTTGAAAGGAAGAACTTTTTGGTATATCTCAAAGGAGAAAGCCAACCATATACCGGATCAGCCGTAAGTTACCACAAAAACAAGAAAAAAGCCAAAGAAGTAAACTATAAAGATGGCAAGCTTGATGGTGAATATAAAGAGTGGTATAAAAACGGGAAACCAAAGTACCAGGGTTTTTATAAGGAAAACCGACTTCATGGTAAATTTAGCTATTGGCATAAAAATGGTGCTCCTGAAAGAACGGGTGAATTTAATATGAACAAGAAGAATGGCACATTTGTTTCCTGGTATAAAAACAGACAAAAAGCCAGTGCCGGAGAATACCTAAATGGCCAAAAAGAAGGCGTGTGGGTTGAATGGTACGATGATGGCACAATTAGCTCCAAAGGTTATTTCAAAAATGGTGTAAAGAATGGTGAGTGGGTTGAATATTTTGAGAATGGAAAAAAATACTGCGAAGGAACATACAAAAACGGTATGGAAACTTCCAACTTCAAATACTGGGATGAAAAAGGAAATCTTATCAACAATGCCCAGGTCAACAATTCTGAACAAGTGAATTTACAGCAGCTCTGGCAACAACAGGGTAGCGATGTAATGGTCATAGAACAAGAAGAAGAATAAAACCAATAATCGTATGAAAAACTTACTGATCCTGATATTTTGTCTTGGAACTGTGATTTTGTACGCACAAGAGACAGATATCAATAAGCTCGAGAGTCGTGATGATCTATTATATTACAAAGGGACAGACAAGCTGTTTTCCGGTAAGGCTGTAATCTATAGCCCGGATGGAAAAAAATCAAGTCTTGCCGATTATCAAAACGGACTTCTAAATGGAAAGGAAATAATATGGCAATCGAATGGAAATAAATATTCTGAAATTGAATTTGAACAAGGAAAAATAAACGGAAAATGGATAGAGTATTATGAAAATGGTCAAAAATCCTGTGAAATATTATACGACCATGAATATATGAACGGACATGCCATAAGATATTACGAAAATGGAAACATAGAAGAAGAAGGCACATACTGCCATTGTAGAAAATGTGGTGAATGGACATATTATTACAAAAATGGTAATAAAAAAAGCGAGGGATCGTATAACGAAGAAGGCGAAAAACATGGCGAATGGAATGAATGGGACAAAGAAGGAAAAGTAACAACAACTAATTATGATTAATAACCGTCCTCGCAATGAGGATGAATGCAGATAACTATATCTTCTTTTTATTTTTTACTCTATGAATGACAGCACCAAAGAAGGCAGATACAAAAGAATCTACGATCAGCTTAAAAATGAATTGTTGATTAAATGTAATGATCCTTAATCTCGCATGGCAACCATTACAGCACTTTTGCATCATAAGTTCGATTATTACTTCTGGACAGGTTTTTATATGCTTGTTGATGGAAGATTACTGGTTCGAAACTACCAGGGGCCTGTTGCCTGTATGGAGCTAAAAAAAGACACAGGCGTATGCTGGGCTGCCATTAATAGAAAAGAAAGTGTTGTGGTTCAAGACGTAGAAGCCTTCCCAGGTCATATTGCCTGCAGTTCATTATCAAAATCAGAAATTGTAGTACCGGTAATCAATCAGGAAAGAAAAGTTGTGGGTGTTTTGGATGTTGACAGTAAAACACTGGCTTCATTTAACGAAATTGATCGGCAATACCTTGAAATGATTGTCGGGCTAATATTTGAATAATTAGTTGATTGGTTAATCCCTTTTAGAGAATTTCAGGTAATATTATTTTCTCGAGCCTTCCCAACCAGACATAGTTTTGCACTGTAATCTCGGTGTATATTGTATCTACAACTCAAAAAAACAAGGCATTTGCAATGCCACATTAGCACCTACATAACTGTATATAACCTGTTTTTGCAGAGGGTTTCGCGAAAAATACAAGTATGGCACTTTGTGTGTCCCGGTGATGTTTGTTAAATGCCGTATATAGCAATTGTTAGCGAAAAAGCTATTTGCACTGCATTGGGTCAATAGCCTTAAAAAATGCAGTCGGGTTGCGGTACAAAGCGAACTATGAAATACTATAGTTTTTAAACCCGAAACAAACCACATAACTTTTGTAGTAGCTTGCGTGCAGACTAAGGTATGTCTCATTGATGTCAGGCTAGTGCAACTGCCCGCCTTCCTTTCTGCCTGGCACAGAAAGGAAGCAAAGAATGCCTGGTG
>PKSZ01000310.1 GCA_002869425.1 Marinilabiliales bacterium | reverse complement strand
TGGAATCTATTTCAGTAATGGCCGTGATATGGTTATCTGAAATTGGAAAATTTATACTTATGAAAGATGTTTTTTTATCAGCATCCTTTTGATCTTTTGCTTTCACTGTTATGATGATGTCCATCATAACTTTGTTTTCAGTGATGTTTTTTACAGTAATGTCACCAAATTTATTTTGTATTTCAAGCAATGTGGACTCATTAACATCCCATTCTTTGTGCATTTTTTTCACATATTCTTCTTCATTGGCGAAACCGTAAGAACTGAATACTACTAAAAGGAGGAATAATATGTTATACTTCAATTTTTTCATGGCTATATTGTTTTTGTGGTTTAACATTTTCTAGTTTATTTAAAATTCTGTTTAATACTTCAACTTTTACCTGATAATATTCTATTATTGAGTTAATTACTCTTTTATCATTTGGATTTGCCTGAAGGTCATTTGATAGCGATGTATATAAAGAATCCATTTCAGTTAATTCGTTCGAAATAATTTTATACTCGGTGCTATCATTGGAAAGAATATTTTCAATTTCATTGTTTTTCTCAGAGACCAAGTGTGTGTAATACATTTCAGCTTCTTTGTATTCAGGAGACAGATCAGCAATACTGATTTGAGTTTCAGTGCTCTGTTTTTCAGTAAACCTCTCATATACCCACAGTGAGGATAAAATAAATAGAATTGCTATTGACGCTGCTTTCAAGAACATGGGGAATAGCTTTCTTTTTTTCTGTTGATTGGCTTCAAGTTTTTCTGCAAACCTTTCAAAGTGACCCTCCATAGGCTCCTGATCATGGTGGGTTTGCTGTTCTTGAATTATTTTTTTTAATCTATCCATAATTAATTGTATAAAACTGAAGATTGACTGTTTGTTTCTTGTTTTTGACTCAATAGTTCAAGTAGTTTTTTTCTGGCTCGAGCATATTGAGATCTGCTGGTTGAGCTGCTGATGTTCATAATCTCTGAAATTTCTTCATGATCATAACCCTCAATTAAATAAAGGTTTAATATGATTCTGTAACCATCAGCCAGTTGATTAATTGTTTCTTTAATTAGCGCTGCTTTATTTTTTACTGCTTCATAGTCGGTATCTGTAATGTCTTCTTCTATTTCAATAACAGTATTGTCGATATCAACCAATTCAGCTTTTCTTTTTCTAATTGCATCCAATGAGTTGTTTACAACAATTCTTTTGAGCCATGCACCAAAACTTACTTCATTTTTGTATGTATGCAGTTTCTCAAATGCAGACAGAAAACTTTCCTGCATTATGTCTTCTGCTTCTAAACTATCTTGTACTATTCTGAAACTTGCGTTATACATGGCTTTATAATATAATTTATATATCTCAAATTGTGCCTTTTTATCTCCTTTCCGGCACCGATCAATCAATGATTGATGAATATTTATTTTATCGTTTTTCAATTTTAGGCTTTCTATGTTAAAGACGATCAAAAAATCAGAACGCTGCAAGTATACGGTATTTTTTTTTATTTATTTTTCTTAATGTAAGTAATAGTAGATAAGGAGTATATGCTAATTTGATTTTATTTTATGTTTTTTTATGGAAAATATGTTCTCATACATCTAATGTGCAAAGATGTAAAACTAAAAAATTGAAATTATGAGAACTTTGGTGTTATTATTAGGAATCGTTTTTCTGTCATACCTAACAAATGCAACAGAAAACAAGGTAGAAAGTAAAATAGAGAAAGTGACTGTTTTTCCAGGAACAGCACAGATTTTCAGAACGGCTGAATTTTCCTCTGATAAGGGTATGAGTAATATTGTGATAAGCGGAATTTCGCCAAAAATCAATCAAAGAAGTCTACAGGCTTCAGGAAAAGGGAATTTTACAATTGTAGATGTTAAGTTCAGAGTTAAGCAGCCTGAACCGATACTTCCAAAATCCGGAGAATTGCCATCAGAAATATTAATTAATATATCCTTGTTAAAGGATTCTATTGCTTTGCTTGGTTTTGAACTAGAAGATTATAGTAAGCAAAAAGAGGTGTTGAATCTGGAAAAACAACTTTTGATGAACAATAAACTTGTTCAGGGGGATAGCGATACCATACCAGAAATAAAGGAGGCTTTGACTTATTTGCGAGCGCAATTACTGGACATCAATACAAGGTTGATTAAAATTATGAAGAAGGAGTATCAATTGAATAATCAGAAGAAAAATATGGATAGACGTTTGGCTGAATTACAAAATTATAATTCAAGGATTACCCCACCTGTAAAGCCACAATTACCAGATTATAGGGTAGAGGTAACTATATTGGCAGATCAGCCAATAAAAGGGCTTCTTGAAATAAGTTATATGGTAAATGGCGCAGGATGGACACCTTCTTATGATCTTCGTGCTGATAATGTGAAAGATGACATTTCTTTTCTTTATAAAGCTTCTGTTTACCAGAGTACAGGAACCGATTGGAATGATGTAAAACTAACTTTATCAACAGCTTCTCCAAATGCTTCATATTCGAAACCTTCATTGTCTACTTATTACTTACAATACTATCAAGCTATATCTTCCACTTATGGAAAAAGGTCTGGTGAAAATTCAATTGTTGCCGGTATGGATATGCCTGTTATGGATGATTCTGAATATGCTGAGAAAGCACAGTTAAGCAGGCCTGCTGCAATATCTTCGGGATATGTAAATCAAAATCAGGTACTGGCCAATATAGAATACAAAGTATCGTTGATGTATAATATTCCTACTGATGGACAAACGCATAGTGTTGTGATTCTGAATGAGAAAATACCAACTCATTTTACATATTATCTGGTTCCAAAACTGGATAAGTATGCTTACTTGATTGCTGAAATATTTGATTATGAGAAGTTTCAGTTGCTTGCTGGTCAGGCAAATATTTATCATAATGGCAAATATATAGGAGAAACCAGCATCAATCCAATGGTTGTGAATGACACCATAAAAATTGCATTGGGAAAAGATAGGGGAATTATTGCTGATAGAAAGAAAACAATAGATACAGAGCGTAGTGAATTGATTGGTAACAATATATTAAAAACCTTTAATTATGAGATTACTGTTAAGAATACAAAAGCAGTACCTGTTGATGTTGTAATTGAAGATCAGATACCTGTTTCCAACACAAGAGACATTATTGTAAAAACAAAAGAAACCGACAATGCTGTCTATTCAGAAGATTATGGAATGTTAAGATGGGAAGTGTCTCTTTCAGCCAGAGCATCAGAAAAACGAAATTTTGCTTACAGTGTTGAACACAATAAAAACATGAGTCTTGCAATCAATAATTAATTCAGGTCAGGTATTTGGATAATACATCATAAAGTTCCTCAGATGCGATGGGTTTTGATATAAATTCATCGCATCCTGCTTTTGTCGCATTTATTTTATCGTTGGTAAATGCAAAAGCAGATACTGCAATAATAGGAAGATTTGATTTTTCTTTGATTATTTTCGTGGCATCAAAACCATTCAGTACCGGCATTTTCAGATC
>PKSZ01000290.1 GCA_002869425.1 Marinilabiliales bacterium | reverse complement strand
ATTTATTGGCGAACCACTTCCAATTATTGTTTCTTCATCTGTAACGGATGCCAACTGTGGAAATGCAGACGGTACTGCTACACTTACTATTACAAATGGTACAGCGCCATTCAATGAAGATTGGGGAGGTGAAGATCCGATGGCTCTTTCCGCCGGAAATTATACTGTTACTGTTACAGATACAGATGGTTGCTCAGTTGAAAATGATATAATCGTTAACAACATCAGTACACTTGCGGTTACTGTTAACACAACAGATGCTACATGCTTTGGATATAACGATGGAACAGCATCTACTGTTGTTACAGGAGGTACTGCTCCGTATTCAGTAGACTGGTCAGGAAATGATCCAATGGCACTTACTGCCGGAACATATAATGCTCAGGTAACTGACGACCTTGGTTGTGAAATAACACAAATATTCAGCATTTCTGAACCTACTCAGATTGTTGCTATTCCTAACATAACAGATGCCAGCTGCTTTGGAAGCAACGACGGATCTGCTACACTAACTATCTCTGGCGGTGCTGGGAACTACACCGAGGACTGGGGTGGTGAAGATCCTTTCGCTCTTGCTGCTAGTTCATATTTGGTAACTATCACTGACAATGACGGATGCTTTGCCGAACAGGAAATTAATGTTGGAGAACCTACTGAGATAATGCTCAACTTCAATGTAACAGACGTTACCTGCTTTGGTGGAAACAATGGTGCAATTGACATGACAGTTTCCGGAGGTACTGCGGCTTATCTTTACGCATGGAGTAGTGACATGGGATACTGGGACAATTCTCAGGATCAGGATTTCATCTGGGCTGACAACTATTATGTAACGGTTACGGATGCTCATTACTGTGAACAATCCGCTACAGTTGAAGTAACAAGCCCTGAAGAAATAGTTGTAACACAGGCTGTTTCTATCTGCGCAGGCGATAGCCTATTCCTGGATGGAATGTGGCAGACAAGTACAGGCACTTACACAGACCTCTTTGTTTCTGCAAACGGCTGTGATAGCACAGTTGTAACTGACCTCACTGTTGATCCTGCTATCTATAACTTTGTTTCTGTTGAAATATGTGACGGAGAAAGTTATTTTGCTGAAGGTGCAGACCAGGCAATGCCAGGAACATATTACGATACACTTACAGCAGCATTTGGTTGTGACAGCATCATAGTAACGGATCTGTTGGTTCATCCTACATATCTTGTGAACGAAACAGCAACTATCTGTCAGGGAGAAAGTATCTTCCTGGAAGGTGCAAACCAAACTGAAGCAGGTATTTACACAGATTTATTTGTCAGCGAATTTGGTTGCGACAGTACTGTAGTAACTGAACTCTTTGTGAATCCTTCTTACGATGTTTTCGAAACTGCTGAAATCTGCGAAGGTGATTCATACTTTGTAGAAGGAGCAAACCAAACATTGCCGGGGCTTTACTATGATACATTAACCACAATTGACGGTTGTGACAGTGTATTGGTAACTGAATTAATTGTTAACCCAGTTTATACAATAAATCAATCAGTTCTTCTGTGTGATGGTGACAGCTACTATGCAGAAGGTGCATGGCAAACTGCATCGGGCGTATTTACAGACCTGTTTACATCTGTTTCAGGATGTGACAGCACAGTTATTACAGACCTGACAGTGACTCCAAGCATTGAGTTTGTTCAATATGTTGATATCTGTGATGGCGAAAGTTTCTTTGCTGAAGGTGCAGACCAAACATTACCGGGAACATACTACGACACACTTACAGCAGCATTTGGCTGTGATAGCGTTGTTGTTACAGAACTTGCTGTTCACCCTGTATTCAATGAAACAGATGTTATTGAAATCTGCGAAGGTGACAGTGTTATGCTGGAAGGTGCATTTCAAACTATAGCTGGCTTTTACACAGATTTTTACGCTTCTGAAATGGGATGTGACAGCACTGTGGTTACTGAACTGATTGTTCATCCTGTATACGAAACATTAGAACCTGCTGAAATCTGTGAAGGTAGCTCGTTCTTTGTTGGCGGAGCTGACCAGACAGAATCCGGAATTTATACCGATGTTTACATGAGTGAATTTGGTTGCGACAGTGTTGTTGTAACTGAACTGATTGTTCACCCGAATGATTTCATTACAGAAGAAATGATTATTTGTGATGGAGATAGTGCATACCTAGATGGTGCATGGCAACTTGCTTCAGGTGTATTTACATCTTACTATTCCAATACTTTTGGATGTGACAGTGTTGTTCAGACACAACTTACCGTAGCTTCAGAAATCATAACAAACATTTTTGCAGAAATCTGCGAAGGAGAAAGCTATTTTGCAGAAGGTGCTGACCAAACTATTTCTGGTGTATACTACGATACGCTAACAGCGACATTTGGTTGTGACAGCATTGTTGTTACAAGCCTGAATGTTCATCCTTCATATTATGAAAGCTATATAGTTGAAATTTGCGACGGCGACAGCATAATGCTGGAAGGTATGTACCAGACTGTTTCCGGAACGTATTCAGATGTATATACAACTACATTCGGCTGTGACAGTATTATCGAAACAGAACTTATTGTTAATCCAACTTATTACGCATACAATGAAGTTATGATTTGTACTGGCGACAGTGCTTTCGTAGACGGAGCATGGCAGTTTGCAAGTGGATTCTTTACAGAATCTAACACTACCATTTCTGGCTGTGATAGTATCGTAGAAACAGATTTAATTGTTTCTGATGAGATTATCACAACTATAACAGCTAATATTTGCGAAGGAGACAGCTTATTTGCAGAAGGCGTTTATCAAACAGATGCAGGATTTTACTATGACACATTATCTGCTCTGGCTGGATGTGACAGCATTATCATTACAGAATTACTACTCACACCACAAATTGCAATTGAGCTGGGTAATGATACGACACTTTGCCACAACTACGGTGAAGGTCTTACACTGGATGCTGGTAATCCTGGCCTAGAATATCTGTGGTCAGATGGTTCAACAGATCAAACATTTGATCTGGATACAAACAACTATGCACTTGGATCTTACGAAATTGCTGTAACAGTAATAGGTCCTGTTTGTAGCAATACGGATACTATTTTGGTAACATATGACATATGCCAGGATGTTGATCTTGCAGATATGAACAGTAGTATCCGCATCTACCCGAATCCGAACCGTGGATTATTTACACTTGAAATGAACTCAAGTGAAAACACAATTGTTGAATTACACGATATAACTGGAAAAGTAATTTCAGAATATACATTCAACAAAGGAGAAATATCAAGGAACTATAATGTTTCTGATCTGCCAAAGGGTGTTTACTACATAAGAATAAGCAACAATGAAGGTACGAGCGTTCACAAAGTGATCGTTCAGTAATACCTTAATTAAATACTGAAGAGGCTGTTTCAAATTGAATCAGCCTCTTTTTTATTCAATCAATCCACGTTTTCTGAAATCTTTTATTACTTTCCTTGCTACTGCCTTATACGCTTTCGACTCT
>PKSZ01000497.1 GCA_002869425.1 Marinilabiliales bacterium | reverse complement strand
CTTACGTCCCCCCTGCTATCCGTGTAATGAATAAACTGGCCAAAAGGATATATGCTAGTTTTGGTATCCAATGATTTCAAAATCCGGCTTAGATTTAACATATTCAATGAGCGGATAGCAAAAAGCTTCTCTCCAAAAGATTGAATAATTTCGACAGGACTGGCAATACTCATAATTTTTCCCTTTTGAATAAGAGCAACCCTGTCACACAAACTGGCTTCGTCCATATAAGGAGTTGATACAATAATGCTAATTCCTTTTTTCTGAAGGTCTTTTAACATTTCCCAGAATTCCTTTCTTGAAACAGCGTCTACACCCGTGGTTGGTTCATCCAATACCAAAACAGAAGGACTGTGAATTAAAGCACATGACAACGCTAGTTTTTGTTTCATTCCACCAGACAAAGCACCTGCTTTCCGTTTTTTAAAAGATTCTATCTGTTTGTAGATGGGTTCTATCAAATGATAATTCTCTTCAATAGTGGTTCCAAAAATGGTTGCAAAAAAATTCAAATTTTCTTCCACAGATAAGTCCTGATAAAGAGAAAACTTTCCTGGCATATAACCGATTCGCCTTCGTATTTCCTTATACTCTTTTACCACATCCATTCCATCTATGAAGGCTCGACCTGAATCCGGGATCAGTAAAGTTGTCAGAATTCTGAAAATACTGGTCTTACCTGCGCCATCCGGACCGATCAAACCAAACAGCTCGGCTTTCTGAACTTCGAAGTTGATTTCATCAACCGCCACCATACCCTCATAAGTTTTCCTGATATTTTTACACTGAATTGCCTGCATTTATATATTCTGTTCTGTTGAAGATTTTATATTCATTTCACCAGGCATACCTATTTTTATTTTACCATCATTTTTAACCAATACTTTAACAGCATATACAAGATTAACCCGCTCCTCCTTTGTCTGTATTATTTTAGGGGTGAACTCGGCAGATGAAGAAATCCAGCTTACCTGTCCATCCATACTTATGGTCTTACCATCCTGGGCATCAATCAGAACTTCAACCTTATCATTCAGATTTACGGCAGATAACATATCACCGGAAATATATGCTTTCAGTTCCATAGAAGATAAATCTGCAATTTTACAAATCAACTTACCCGGCGCCACTATTTCAGATTCCTCAATATATTTCTGTAAAACTGTACCCGTAACAGGAGCTTTAATATAGCATTCATCCAACTGATCCTGTAACTGCAACAACTGAACATCTACCAGTTCAAGTTCCTTAAGGACACTGGAATTCTGTACTTTAATTGCCTGCATTTGCTGCTTTACAACTTTAACTTTTCCATCCAACTCATCCAACTGCCGCGTTGGAGCAGCTGAATCAGCAACCAACTTTTGAACACGAGCGTATTCAACTTGAAGAGAATTCAACTGTTCTTCGAATACCTTAATTTGACTTAATACAGTTCCTGCCTTACTCTTGATAATACTCTTCTGTACTTCCATCTGTTTTTTCTTTAGTGTAAGCTGAGTTGTATCTACAATGGCTATTGTATCTCCTTTGGAGAGTTGCTCTCCTTCATCAAAATCACCATTTAACAACTTTCCGCTAACCAGAGAAGAAACCAGATATTCTTTTGCTTCAAAATTACCATATGCATCTGATTTTTGTTCCTCTCCGGAACATGCAGAAAGAATTACGGACAAAATGATATAAACTATTTTATTCGTTTTCATTGTACAAATTATATATTAATATTATTCATTATACTTCCTGTAACAATCTGTAATTCAGCATTAAGTTTCATCTTCTGAATATTTCGGTTTTCCATATCAATCTGTGCCTGATATAATTTATAAACATCAGACAAATAATCTGTTGTGGTAATAACTCCATTATCAAGTTTGCTAGACGATGCATCTAAAATCTTTTTGTACAGCTCTACAATTTTCTTATCATTTTGAAGCTGTTTATTGATACGATCAATTGAAGATTTTCTTTGATCTATCAACAGGTCAAGGTCTTGAAGGATTTGATCTTTCTGGTTATCCAAAATTGAGCCCTGAATACTCAGTATTTCTTGCTGCTTTTTCACTTCTCCCCAATCCCATAAATCCCAGCTTAGTTTTGCACCTACATAATAAAACGAATCAAATTCATTGCTAAGCATATTGAAACCAGGACGACCATAACCCACCTGGCCAAACCCAACAACCTTTGGCATTAAGCTCTTTTTTAAGATATTTGAGTTTGCCTGTAATACCTCCTGTTGTTTGCTTAACAATTCAATTTCCGGTCTTAAAATAGAATCACTTTCTAATCCTGCATCTTGAACTTCCGAATGATAATCAACTCCGCTAATTTGAGTTTTCGTCAATGTTGATAATGACTCCAATGAATACTGTCTGGCCGCTTGCAATTCAACTTTTTTCTGATTTAATCTCAGTACTTCTGCTTCCATCTGTCTCAAATCAGATGAAATTGCCACTCCATTTTCAATGGCTGTTTGGATCGAATGCATTCTTTTATTTAACAAGTCTGTGGTATGCTCAATTAAGTCGAGATTTTTATCTATAATCAAAACAGAAAAATAATACGTATTGACTTTGTCAAAAACAGAAAACCTGGAAACCTTAAGTTGCTGTTTTTCCATTCTAGCATTAACATTGTTCAATTCCTTTAATGATTTTGTAATTCCCCCATCCCAAATAAACTGTGAAAACTCAAATGCAATTTTGTATTGATCTTTTGCAGGTTCAGGAATATCTAAAGAAAGCTGTCCAATACCAGGAATAGAAGGCATTTCAACATCCAAGGATGTAACATCTGACTGGTAAGTGGCCTGTGCAGTTAACGCAAAGGATGGCAGATAATTTGTGGCCGTCACTTTTTGTTGCAAATCGGCCTTTCTTGAAATTTCCTCTTCACTGGATGCCAGTGGTGCATTTTCAAATGCTTTTTTATAACAATCATGCAATGTTAAAACCTGAGCATAATTAACCGATACAAATAAAAACATCAGGCAAATCAATATATATTTCATTTTATTCAGCTTTAATAGATTGAATAATAAATTCAGCCACTTCTGTCTTACGTTTTTCGATAAATTCAGCGTATGCATGCTTATCTCCCATAAACAATATTTCATTCAACAAAGGAGCTCCTACAAAAGGAAAAACACACAATGAAATCATATTCGTGATCAACTGGCGTGGATCAATGGGTTTAATTTTTCCTTCCTGAACTTCCTGCATAATATGCATTCCAAAAACAGCCGGATTTACACCAGCCGATTGAATAATCTCGCTAATCCGCCTGGGATCATTATTTATCTCGTGAAGCATAAATAAAGGAATAAATGGATTCTCCTGAAGGATTCCCATATAACCATGAATAAACAACCTGATTTTTTCAAAGAAATCTTTATCCGAGTCCATTAGTATTTCCAACTTTGGAAAAAATTTATGTACAACACTCTGAAATACAGCTTCAAATAATTTATCCTTGCTTCTATAATAATAATGAAGCAGTGTTCGGTT
>PKSZ01000388.1 GCA_002869425.1 Marinilabiliales bacterium | reverse complement strand
CCCGGTAAAGAACAATTTGCCATGTTATGCCCTGAAAAAGGGTTTAACATTTATAATTACGCAGGCAAACTAGTTCAGAACATCAAAAAAGAAGAAGGCAATTTTCTATGCCTGGACATTTCTGATAATGCAAACTTTATTGCCACAGCATCTGATAAGCAAGAAGTCTCCATATGGTATTTTAATTCTGTAAAAAACAAGTTTGCTGAATACAATAGCTTCACCTGCCATGATGATACTATCTGGTCGTGCGATATTGCATCAAACAATCAATATGTACTGACGGCTTCTGCCGATAGCTCATTCCACATTAGTAGCTTTAATGGACGATTAATTCATGATGGAACCGATCAGGCTCCCATAACCATAGACAAAAGATCAGGCCTATGTAATGCTAAGTTTTATGAAAATAACAATGGCATTCAACTGAAGTATTATCAATATGAAAATGGAAAAATAAAATTTTCTTACAGGGGAAGGATGTTCTATGGACCTCGTTTTCACGATTTAAATGTATGGAGAGGGCATTTTAGCTATAATGACTTCCAATATATTTGCTTTGATCCAAAAGTTGAATGTACTGCCTACACAGACTCTATCACAAACAAAACAGAATTCCTTAATAAGGGAGGTGGATATTTTAGTTTGTATTCTTTTGAAGGGCAGGAACCGGAATTTTCCAAATGTTCAAACCTACTACTAACCAGGGATAAGAACACAGTTTATCTCTATGTTACAAACTATATGTCGCTGACAAAATATTATATTGATAATCAGTATGAGTTATAAGATCAGGCCTTCTTTGTCAAAATATTCGATGGGCACCATGTACCATATCATATCATCACTGCCCTGGTACATCATTTCATAATAGGAGGCTGAAAAAACAAAAACCAGAAGAAACAGGCCAATCATGAAAAACATAGGTACAATAATACTGCGGTAAAATATTTTCCTTTCCAGTTTTAACCAATCAATATA
Organism: Marinilabiliales bacterium; assembly: GCA_002869425.1. Classification (GTDB taxonomy): domain Bacteria; phylum Bacteroidota; class Bacteroidia; order Bacteroidales; family BM523; genus BM523. Next base: position 2,531 of record PKSZ01000388.1, on the reverse strand, counting down.
GTTGGAAGACGGCAAAGTAAAAATCAATGCCAGAACAGCAATAAAGAAGAAAAACACACCAACATAACTAAATACCCCTCCACCTGGCCAGCTCTGCATTTTAAATAACACTCCAACACTAAAGATGAAAAGATCTATCCCAATAAAAAAGGTGAACCATTTCAGAAAAAGGGAAGTTTTAATCTGACGCAATGCTTTTATTCCGGTATAAATAGAGCCAAAAGCGAGGCCTAACAAGCCAACAATTAAAAGCATAGATGCCGCTGGCCAGTGCTGAAATTTAAAAATCAATCCAACCAGGGCAAACGTAATTCCCAATATCGACCCGTTGTAAAAATTCTTCATAGAAGAAAACAACATGTAAAAGAAATAGAAGATCGTAATCTGCACCATTAAAATAAAAACACCGTCATTAAATGCCAGTATTGGATTTTGAAAAACAATCAGTAATACCAATATGAATGGCAATACCATCCACATCCAGAATCTACGGCGTTTAAATAGGGCTTTTTTCTTCTGTTTTTCCATTTTGAATTATTTTGAGTTTAAATTTAATAAAAATCAATAGAAAATCACATAATTTGCTGTTTTTCAGGACGAATAAAAATATTTTTTTAACTTGCATACAGTAAGCTATAGCCCACGAAAACAACCAAAATGAACAGCCCTCACTCGTCCTCGTTTGTAACGAGGATGCTGAGGAATAATTAAAAATAGAAAAATGAACTCACCCTTCAAATTCCTAGACAGCTTCGACAAAAACGACAAAGACATTTTCTTTGGTCGTGAACGTGAAACGGAAGAACTATACCAAAAGATATTTGAAAGTAAAATATTATTGGTGTATGGTGTATCAGGAACAGGAAAAAGTAGCCTTATTCACTGTGGGCTGGCCAATAAATTTGAAGACAGCGACTGGCTGCCAATCAATGTTCGGCGGGTATCTAATATTAATAAGAGCCTTATATCTTCCATTCAAAGCCTGGCTACTGAAAAAGTTGATGAGTCAAAATCTTTGAAAAAGCAACTGCAATCACTCTACCTTGACCATTTCAAACCTATCTATCTCATATTCGACCAGTTTGAAGAACTTTTTATTTTTGGTACGGAAGATGAAAAAAAGGAGTTTATTAAATCGGTTAAGAAAATTGCTGAAAGCGAGCTACAGGTAAAGTTTTTATTTGTTATCCGAGAAGAATACCTGGCCAGCATTACAGAATTTGAAAGGGAAATTCCCGAATTCCTGGAAAACCGAATTCGCATAGAAAAAATGCGAAGGCAAAATGCAGAAGAATGTATCAATGGCCCTTGTAAGGTACATAAGATAGAAGTAGAAGAAGGCTTTGCTAAAAGTTTGCTTGATAAACTCAGTCCGGATAGCTCAGATATAGAACTAACCTATTTACAGGTTTATCTTGACAAGGTTTTTAGAATTTCAGATAAGCAACATTTTCATCTGAATTTACTCGAACAAATTGGAAATGTAAGCGACCTCTTGGGAGATTTTCTCGAAGAACAAATTGCTCAACTGGATAAGCCCGAAGATGCTCTGGCAATATTAAAAAGTTTTGTTTCCAACAAAGGAACAAAAAGACCGGCAACACGTGAAGAAATTGTTTCTTATGCAACATCACTTGGCCGAAAAATAGACGCTGTAGAAACCGACCAACTGATACAATCATTTGTTGGTTTACGCATACTCCGCGACAAAGACGACAACAACCGGTATGAATTAAGGCACGATGCACTGGCTGCCAAAATTTTTGAAAAAATAAGCGGCGATGAAAAAGAGCTGATGGAAGTGCGCCAGTTTGTAGAAAATGCTTATGAAGTATTTCAAAACAGAAACATCCTTCTATCGTCAGATGATGTTAGATATTTATCTGAATATGAATCTCGTATAACACTCCGCGATGAATTGAATGAATTCGTTTCTAATAGTAAAAAAGAACATAAAGCCAGAAAACGCTCTTTGAGAAGAGTAACTATTATTTCCGCTTTCGCTTTTGTTGCTATGATTAGCTTTCTTATTTATTTAGGTAACGACAAAATAAATACAGATTGGTCTGGCACAACTGCATTAGAGGCAATTACTGTATTCGATAATCCATACGATCAGTTTGCACGGGCAACTCATGCTTATCTTTTAGCAGACACAAAAGAAGCTCATCTTGCTCTAATGAGTACTTTTCAGATAATTCTTGCACAACCTGGGGGAAGAGACAGTATAAAAGCGATGGGCATTGAATTACCAGACTTTGTTCAACGCTCTTTTCCTGCTGAAATTATACAAACCGGATTCACAGGAAAAAGCAACAATATTTATTGTTTTACCAATGATTCTTTACTCAATGTTTTTGACAGCAACGGAAAAACTATTCTTCAAAAGAAAATGCAATATGCTTTACCAATAAGCGTTTGGTTTTCTGACACAGAGCAGCATTTTGCAGTCCTTTCCTCAGATAGTTTGTTGAGCTTATACTCCATTCAAGGAGAGTTGAAAACACAAATATCTGCGGTGTATACTCGTT
>PKSZ01000389.1 GCA_002869425.1 Marinilabiliales bacterium | reverse complement strand
GTTGTAAACCGTAGCAAATGCGATAAGGTTTTTATCAATACTGCAGGTGTTGGTTATTTAGACGACAAGCAAGAAGAAATCTCATACGGAACAAATATAAAATCAGGAGACAAAATCATTATCAATGGCACGATTGGTGATCATGGTATTGCAATTATTGGCACACGTAATGAGCTGAGTTTTACAAGCGATATTCAATCTGATTGTGCTCCATTAAATCATCTTATACAAAAAGCCATCCTGATATCTGATAACATAAAATTTATGCGCGATGCAACACGTGGTGGTCTGGCAACAGTAATGGTTGAGCTTGCAGAAAACTCAAATCTTGGAATTAAATTATATGAAGATTCTATTCCAGTAAAAGAAAGTGTTCGGGGAATGTGCGAAGTATTTGGATTTGATCCATTACATGTAGCCAATGAAGGAAAAGTTGTAATGGTTGTTTCTGCAGAAGATGCCAATAAGGTATTAAATGCTATCCGTAAAGATGAATACGGAAAAGATGCTGCCATCATTGGCGAAGTTACAACCGATAATACAGGCAAAGTCAGGCTAAATACTGAAATTGGAGGTAGCAGAATAGTAGATATGCTTGCAGGAGAACAACTTCCCAGGATTTGCTAGGTAAATCTCAAATCATCAATGTGTATTGGAAAACATATTACTAATCTCGTACAATATGTGTAAATTGCTGTAAAATTGAAATAAATGCACGAATTATCCATTGCAACCAATGTCGTTGAAATAGTAGAAGAAGAAGCAAAAGCAAAACAAGCTCAAAAAGTTACCAAACTTGAATTGGAAGTTGGGGCACTTTCTGGTGTTGTAATGGATGCATTGAAATTTGCAATGGAAGAAGCTGTAAAAAACACCATCATGCAAAATGCCAGCATTCACTATCATGTAATTGATGGTATTGCAAAATGTGAAAATTGTAGTGAACAATTTGATACGGAAGAGTACTTTTCTCCCTGTTTGAAATGTGGACATCCTTACACAGATATTATTCAGGGAAAAGAGTTAAAAATAAAAAGTATAAATATTGAATAATTAAAAAGGAGGTTATTATGTGTGGAACCTGCGGTTGCGGTGAAGGAAACCAAATTACAATAAGAAAACCAGGAGAAGAGCATCATGCTCACCTACATTCACATGATCACAATCACGAACATGATCATTCACATGATCACACGCACAGTCATTATCATAATCATGACCATAATCGTGAAATACAACTTGAGATAGATGTTTTGAATAAAAATAACTTACTGGCTGAAAGAAACCGGGGTTATTTTGAAGCCAAAAATATAACAGCATTAAACCTTGTAAGCAGTCCGGGATCAGGCAAGACTAGTTTGCTTGAAAGAACTATTAAGGAACTCAATAACAAGAGAAAACTTTATGTTGTGGAGGGTGATCAGCAAACCATGAATGACGCTGACAGAATTAATTCTGCTGGTGCTCCTGTAATTCAGGTTAATACCGGTAGTGGATGCCATCTGGATGCAGAAATGATAAACAGCGCAGTAAAAGAACTGGAAGTACAAGATGAATCCATCCTGTTTATTGAAAATGTTGGCAATCTTGTGTGTCCTTCCATGTTCGATCTTGGAGAATCAAAACGTGTAGTGGTAATTAGTGTTACAGAAGGTGAAGATAAGCCCATTAAATACCCTACCATGTTTGAAACAGCACAGCTTTGCATCATAAACAAAACTGATTTGCTACCCTATGTGGACTTCAACGTTGAAAAAGCCAAAGAATATGCAATGTCTGTGAACCACCATCTTGAATTTATCGAAGTATCGGTAAAAACCGGAGAAGGTATGGACATTTGGTATAAATGGCTTGAAAATGTAAAATAAAAACAGCAGGCAACATAAAACTTTTATTGTGCGTCTGTAATATAATATTTGATATTCAGGTAAATTGAAAAACAATAGTATGAGAACAAAAATTACTCTCCTTTCCTTTATTTGTCTATTTATTTCATCACTATCTTTCGCACAAACAGGTTCTACCTGTGCCGAGCCACACCTTATCAACAGCTTGCCATTCAGTGCAACAGGATTAACTACCCAGGGAGCCGGCAACGATTATTCAACATCTGGTGATTGTGGTGGCAATAACTTCATGACAGGTGAAGATTATGTTTTTTCATTTACTCCTACGGAATATGTAAGTGTAAATATTTCATTAACAGACCTTACTGCTCCGGGCGGAGTGGGTTTATATATTCTGGATGATTGCATAAACGAGCCTACTGCTAACTGTATGGGTGCAGATGAAGCCACTACCGGAGAACCTTCTCTAAGCCAGATAGGACTGATTCCAGGAACAACATACTATATTTTTGTAAGCACATTCGTTTATGGAACAATGAATACTTTCACAGGTTTTAGCATAAATATAGACCCAATTGTTGCAACAACTGATGATGGGGGTGTCACATCCATCAGTACAGCACCATCCTCATGTAATCTCTCTGATGAAGCCATAACAGTAGATATAACAAACTTTGGAAACAATACAATCAGCAATTTTGATCTGGCATATAGAATAAATTCAGGAACTGAGGTTGTTGAAACATACAATGGTTCCATTGCTCCAGGCATGACATATTCACACACCTTTGCGACCACTGCAGATATGTCTGCCCCCAACAGTTATACTATTGAAGCATACACAAGCATAGCTACTGATACTGTAAGTACAAACGACACCTTATCAAAAACTAAAACACATGGTATCACCATTAGTTCTTTTCCATATTCTGTCGATTTTGAATCCGGAACTTCCAACTGGTTTGCAGAAGGTTACCTGAATTCATGGGAATACGGAATACCATCAACATCACAAACCATAAATGCAGCTGCATCCGGAAGCAATTGCTGGGTTACCAATCTTTATGGTGACTACAACAATGAAGAAAGCTCCGCACTTTATACTCCATGCTTCGATTTTTCGGCCTTGCTTAATCCAATGGTAGAAATGGATATTTGGTACGAAATGGACCTGGGAACAGCTTATATGGAATATTCACTGAACAACGGTTACAACTGGACCAAAGTTGGCGAAGGAGAACCTGTTGATGCTGCCAACTGGTACAATGCAGACAATAGTGGAGAAACAGGTTGGAACGGTCAGATTGCTGGTGATACCTGGCAAACAGTTCATCATACATTGGCTTCTTTAGCTGGCGAACCCAGTGTAATGTTCAGAATAAAATTTGATGGCCTTACTTCTGGCATAACGCTAAATGAAGGTGTAGCCATTGATGATTTTACCATAATGGAAGCTCCTGATAACGATCTTGCTCTTTTAAATTTGGAATCACCATTCAGCAATTGTGCCTTGGGTTCTGAAATTATATCAGTGAATATTCAAAATCTGGGTGATACTGAAGCTTTTGATATTCCTATTAAATATTCTCTGGATAATGGCACAAACTATACCAATGCTACCATTACCGACACAATACAAGGAGGAGAAACTTACCTTTACTCCTT
>PKSZ01000390.1 GCA_002869425.1 Marinilabiliales bacterium | reverse complement strand
GGAAGAATATTTTGAGGATAATATAGAAATTGATGTAGACAAAACGATCAAAGAATGGAGTGAAAAGATTAAGTATTACTCTGGAATATATGCATCAGATTCATTGCTAATTACATCTGATGTTTTTTTAAATTTCATGGATCAACGTAAATATTTTGTTTCCAATGAAGGCTCCTGTTTGTGTACAAATATGTTGATGGTTAGCTTGGGATTTGATTTTAATTATGTTGACAAAGAAGGAGATATTGTTTCTTATAGCAAAGTTTTCTATGCGCATAAACCTGATGAATTGCCTGATAAAGAAGAGATTGAAAAGGAATTGAAGCGTATTTATAGTATGTTAAAGAAGATTTCTGTTGCACCGTACGCCGATCCTTATGCTGGTCCGGCTATTTTATCAGCTAGTGCTGCAGGTGTGTTTTTACATGAAATATTCGGTCACAGAGTTGAAGGTCATAGATTGAATGATGAGTCAGATAGTCATACTTTCAAAAATAAGCTAGGGAAGCAAATCTTACCTAAAACAATATCTGTAACTGCAGATCCTACACTTAAATTAATCAATGGAGTACCTTTAATGGGCACATATGCATATGATGATCAAGGAGTTAAGTCTCAAAAGGTGGAGTTGGTTAAAGATGGTATTTTGAATGATTTTTTAATGTCCAGATCTCCGGTTGAAAGTATATATAAAAGCAATGGTCATGGTCGTGGAGATTTAGGGCTTGAACCTGTGGCAAGACAGTCAAATCTGATAATTACTTCAAATAAGCAACTTGATGACAAAAAGTTGAGGAAAAAACTCATCCAGGAATGCAAGAAGCAAAAGAAGGAATATGGTTATTACTTTAAAGAGGTAGTTGGCGGTTTTACTCAAACTACCAGATTTCAGCCAGATGTATTTAATATTTATCCCATTGAAGTATACAGGGTATATGTTGATGGACGCCCTGATGAACTCGTTAGGGGTATTAATTTTATAGGAACACCACTTGCTATTTTTGATGGTATTTTGGCTGCAGGTGACGATTATGACGTTTTTAACGGGATTTGTGGTGCCGAGTCAGGTAATATTCCTGTTTCAGCCGCCGCACCCAGTTTATTGATAAAGAAAATTGAAACCCAAAAAACATTTAAACTGGATTTCAAGATGCCTGTAATTGAGCGTCCATACAATAAAAAGAATTCAGAGGAGGCAGAGAAATGAAAACGAAGTTATTAATTTTTTTGTTAATCCCCGTTACTTTGCTGGCTCAGGATATTAAACTGGATAGCACAATTTATAAAGCTATTCACGATGAAATATACAGGGTATTGGATGAATCTGCTGATAGTATAGCTAAACCATTTTTTGTCTCATATACGGTTGCAGATATGGAATACCAATTTGTAAAAGCTCAGTTGGGAAGTACAACCGTAAAAATTGATCAGCCATCAAAAACAGGTACCTATAGGTTGATGATAGGAGATTATCATATCAATGACGAGAATTATATTGGAAAAAGACAATATAGAAATGAGATTGAAGTTCCCAGAATTCCAATGCCTGTTGATAATGATTATTGGGGGATTCGAAGATCAGCATGGAGTGGTTTAACAAACAGCATTCGTAGGGCAACGGAATCATACAAAAATAAAATCAATTTCATGGACGAAGAGGGGATTGATAAAGAGAATTATCTGGATGATTATGAGCAACTTGGTCCTGTAGTAATGGATTTTAATGATAATAGAGAACTTCCCCGTATTGAAGAGGTTGAAGCAAAAGCAAAGAGAATTTCGAAGATGTTTATTGATTTTCCAGAGTTTTATTTATCGGCAGTGGATATTATGAATATTTATGGTAGAGTATATGTTGAAAATACTGAAGGAAGTCGATTTTCTTTTCCCGTAGGGATATCAACCATGATGTTGAGCGTTGGTTTGATGGATTCTAATAATGATTATAAATCAGAATCGATAAGCTACAATAGACCAGCTTTTAAGGACTTACCCAATCAGGATGTTTTATCAAACCATATAAAAATACTGGCAAATTATATAGCAGAATACGACACAGCACTTGTGATTGAAGAAAAGTATGAAGGGCCAGTAATGCTTGAAGGAGCAAATGTAGCTGATCTGTTTATTTCTAAACTTTTTAAATCCGGTGATTTGCTTTCATCGAGAGAAGTACTTAATGAAAGTGGATACGAAGATGATGATTTTGAAGAAAAGGTTATTGGCGATAAAATTACAGCAAAAAATATTAATGTTGTTGACTGCTCACGTATGTTGACATACAAAAATCATCCGCTAATTGGTGGTTATTATATTGATGGTGAAGGAGTGTACCCAGAAGATTCTCTCTTATTGATAAAGGAAGGGGAAATTGTATCTAAGTTAAACAGTCGAATTCCAAATGAGGAAGTTAAATCTAGCAATGGTCATTATAAAACAGGATTGCCTGTTAATGGATATGTGCCATCGCAGCTTGCTCCGGGTGTTGTTTTTATTACTACTTCTGAACCTGTTGAAATGCAACACCTGAAAACCTCTATAATCGAGCTTTGTAAAAAGGAAGAATTGGATTATTATATTGCCAAAAAATCTTTAATCCCTTATGATTGTGTTTCGCCGGATATGTATATTAAAGTTAATATAGAATCGGGAAAAGAAACATTACTGAAGAAAACAACCAATCTGAAAATACCAGATGATGGGTTGGAGGAGATTGTTGCCATTTCTGGTGTTGAATATATTTATAATACATCTTATGGTTATGGGGGAATAGAAAACACAATGCCTCTTTCTGTTATTTGTCCAAAAGCAATTGTGTTGGAAGAAGCTGAGTTAACACGACAAACAAGGTATGCAAAGAAAAATGCAGACCGGCCAGTCGTTCCTAGTCCGTTGGAATTATACAATAATAAAGCCGAAAAAGATCAATAAAAGGTATAGGTATACTGCAGTTTCTCTGATTTAGCTCCTTTTGTAGTTTTGTGCTCTGTTAGAAGATTCTGATTATTATAGATGAAAGTCTCTTTGATTTCGTATCCGTTTCCAATGGTTATAATGCTTTTCAAAATTGAACTATTATCCAGATAAGCAAATGTGCTGGTTTTGTAGATATCACCATAGCCGTTTTTGTATTCTGTTTTCAATAGAATAGAATCTGAATAATGATGCTCAGTTAGGTATCCATAATAATCAGTTTCAGTTTTAATGTTACCATCCTCATTATAAGTAATAGTGTACGAGTATCTTGGAGTTTCTCCTAGACCATAATTTTCAGATACAATGTTTCCATTTTCATCTCTTTCGAACCAAATTTTGTTTGAAAGTACGGTATCTTTCAAAATTCTGACTTCAGTTAAAACACCCAGGGAATCGTAATGATATTGGTTTCTTGATTTTATTTTTTTCTCTGTATGCTCTATTGCTTTCAGTATGTCATCTGAGTTATCAGCTTTTGTTTCAATATTTTCAATAGCATAAGTTAGTACTTTTGTTCGAAGATGTTTGTTATTGTAT
>PKSZ01000214.1 GCA_002869425.1 Marinilabiliales bacterium | reverse complement strand
TACACTAATTATTTTATTATCAGGTTTTTTATTCAATGTAAACGGTTTTTCACAAAAAGTTTACAAGGATTCTGATGTTTCAACTGCGGATTTAAGAGTTTATGTCACGACAGATTTAGCCAGTGCAGACTTGAAAGTATTTGAGGTTGAAAGTTCTGATCAGGCAAGACGTGATGGTCAGTGGTATATTGTTGATGAGAATTCTCAGGCAGATGCATACATTCGATTGTACATTACTACAAATGAAAGTGAAGCACAATTGAAGGTATATTATGTTTCAGATAAGGAACAGACTGGTTGGGTGACAAATAATAAGAGAAACCTTTATAAAATAGGTAAATAGATAGGAAAACAAAAGATTTTCAAATTCCGTGATGTAAGCTTGAGCCCAAGTTGAATGAACCAAAGTAAAGAGCGGTAAAATCAGGGAAAATAAGATTGCATTTTGTTTTAGCACAGACGTAATATTCTGTGTGCTGGCATTGTATTGAATAAAAACTAATATAAAATGAAGGTACGTACTTTATTATTATTCTCATTAAGTTTTGTGCTCACATCCACAATATCAGCACAAAATAAAGGAGAACGGTCAGTTAATTACACTAAATCCGAGGTAACTGCTAATAAAAAGCATACACCTGGTGGTAATAAGGGAAACAAAGGTGAATTTAAACAGGGGAAAAGTCTGTCTGGCAACCATTCCGAGCCAGTTGTTACAGCGAATAGAACGACTGTTTCAGGTAAAAAGAAGGATAGAGGGCAATTAAATAATTATAATGGTTTTCCAAAATATGTAGATACAGGTAACCCTGAACAGGATTACAACAATTACCTGCAGGCAATCCAGACATGGAAAGATGAACACCCGGGAGCTTCTAAAAAATTGAAAGGTAAGTCGAATACCCAATCAAATAATAGCAATCTGTAATTAGAATATAACATGGTACAGAAGAAAAGAACTAATTCTAAAGTATTCCAGGTGTATAATCCATTCCGTTTTTTAGTCTTTGCTAGTTTGGTATTTTTAGCAAGCTTTTCTTATTCCCAGGATACTTTGCTAATAGAAAACTTCAATGATCAGGATATAAGTGGTTGGACAATTTATGACAACAGTACTGATACGTCAACCTGGGAGTTAGTTTATGATAGCGTTGACAATTTGGGTGATTCATATTTTATGATTGTAGATAGCGATGCTGCAGGAGCTGTTGATATGGATGAAGAGTTGGAAACGCCGATAATCAATTCTTTAGGTTACATAAACCTTTACCTGGAGTTTGACCAATATTTCAATGCTTATACTGCAAACAGTACTAATGAGAAGGGAGAGGTCGAAGTTTTTGATGGTGCCAATTGGAATGTCGTATATACAGTAACTGCTGACACAGGTGCCTGGGGAAACCCTGATCACAGATCAATTGATATTACGAGCTATGCAAATGAAAATATGAAAATACGGTTTCATTATTATGATGCAAATTATGATTGGTACTGGGCGGTTGACAATGTTGTTATTACCGGAACCATGCCTTCCTGTCCGACAATAGGCTTCGATGATATAATTGCTGGTTCACCTTATGGATGCAATGATACCATATACCTCACAGCCTATGATTCAACTTCAGCGGGTGGTTTTATAACACCCGGATTCAGACTTGTAATTGAAACAGACTTATATTCTGACACTGAAAACACACTAACTATATATCAGGATGGCGTACCTATCTATTATGCAGGTATAGGCGAGGTGCCAGAATATTCCATATGGACAATATGGGGAGAATACATGGACCCAACTGCCAATTATACATTTACATGGTGTGATGAATTTAAGGATGGTGACTTTCCATATCAGGTTTATGATAATGTAACTGGAGCATTGCTAATAAATGGAACAATGAGCCATGATCCGAATGTTTCTTGCTTTACAAAGACCATTGGATCACTTACAAGCTCAATAACATTTTCAGGTACTGGTGTAGAAGATTTTGGAAACACAGGAGAAGGTATTTTTGTTGCTTCAAATGCTGGAAATGGGACGTTTGATATACAGATGTGTTTTGATGATGGTCCCGCATTAAATTGTCAGGATTGTTCAACACAAAGTATAACAGTGAGTCCGATAAATGCAGATGCAGGTAATGATCAATCCATATGTCAGGGAGGATCAATTCTGCTTGGTGGTTCTCCAACTGCAACTAGTGGCTCAGACTATATCAATTATTCATGGTCACCCACAGATGGTCTTGATGATCCAACTTTAGCCAATCCAACTGCTACATTAAGTGAAACAACTCAGTTTATAGTTACGGTTGTTGACTCAATTTGTGGTACAGCCTCAGATACAGTTGTTATTACAATAGATTCGTTGCCTGTTGCAAATGCAGGTACTGATACCAGTAACTGTACTGATACTGGTATTCAGATAGGAGGTTCTCCATCAGCACAGCAGGGTTCACCACCTTATACTTATGCTTGGTCTCCTGTTAACGGATTGGATGATGCCACAGCTGCAAACCCAATTGCAAATCCAGCTTCACCAACCACTTACGATCTAGTGGTAACAGATGCCAATGGATGTATGTCTTCAGCTTCAAGTGTAACAGTAGAATTATTTAATTCACATGTAGCACATGCTGGGCCAGATATAGATATTTGTTTTAATGGAAGCGGACAACTAGGAGATAGCCCGGCAGCATCAGGAGGATCAGGTATGTATTCATATTCTTGGACTCCTACAAATTTTCTAGATGATCCAAATATTTCTAATCCAACCGCTTCTCCTGGACATACCGAAGCTTATGTTTTGCATGTTTTCGATTCAGTTTGCGGGGAAAAAACAGATACAGTAATTGTAAATGTTGGATCTGAGCTTTTTGCAAACGCTGGTGATAAACCATCATACTGTTATGGGGATAGTGCACAATTGGGAGGGCAACCTACGGCAGCAGGAGGTACTGAGCCATATTTCTATTTATGGAGTCCTGCTTCAGACTTAAGCGACAGCACTATTTCAAATCCATTTACTCATTCGACAATCACTGAAACATATTATGTCACAGTAACAGATGCAAATGGATGCACTGATGTTGCAAATACTACTTGCACTGTGCGCGAATTACCTGTTATTGATGCAGGGCCAGATCAAAATATCTGTATTAGTGGTTCTGTTCAAATTGGAGGAATTGCAATTTCTGGATTTCCTCCATATTCCTATAACTGGGTTCCAGCTGATGGATTGGATCATGCAACTACTGCTCAACCAGAAGCTTCTCCAATATCAACGACAAACTATACTGTAATAGTTTCTGATAGCTATTCATGTGAATCATCAGATCAGGTTATCGTCAATGTTGCATCTGATACAAACGAATATATCTTATCAGAAAATGAGAGTTATATTACAGCCGGAGGCACATTTTACGATCCCGGAGGAGCAACAGGCGATTATTACAATGATGATGACTATACAGTTACATTCTTCCCTTGCGACAATACAAAAAAGATAGAGCTTGAGTTTA
>PKSZ01000744.1:5910-6650 GCA_002869425.1 Marinilabiliales bacterium | reverse complement strand
TTGGAATTATCAAAGCATTCGATATAATCCGGAAGCTCAGTAAGTCTCAGGTCTTTTTGTAATGTTTCAAGTATTCTGGTTTCCCTTGTGATTGGATTTTTTAATGCAATTTGTTTTTTCTTTTCCAGCATATGAAATTTTGCATTTCTTTCAGAAAGCTCCAGTAGTTTTTTCTTATCGCCCTTTTGGGGAACGATCAATTTTGTTTCCGGCCAGCTGTAGCTCATTTTGAAAGGAACAATTATTTCTTTGGAAGTGCTGTTCAAACTTTGCCTGATATCTGTGATACAAAAAGAGAGAAGGTCTTCCTTGGTCTCTTCAAGTTTTTTCTTGAGTTCTACAGTATGTGCCTGTATTACAGCCCCGTTGATTATTTTCAAGTAGTTTACAAATGCAAGGGAACCATCATCGTGAATTGAAAAAACATCAATGTTGTTAAGCGATGGATTTACAATGGTTGATTTGCTTCTGTAGTTATCTATAATACTAATCTTGTTCTTTATTTCTTGTGCTTGTTCAAATTTTTGTTCTGATGCATATTGCATCATGGTTTCTTTCATGAACGAGGCTACTGTGTGCACATTACCTTTAAGAATCTTTTTAATGGATTCAATATATAGATTGTATTCATCTTCATTTTGTTTTCCAATACAGGGTGCTTTGCAATTTTGAATATGATACTCCAGGCATTCTTTAAGTTTTCCGGATTGAATATTTTCTTCGCTTAAGTTATGGCCGCA
>PKSZ01000744.1:2367-5895 GCA_002869425.1 Marinilabiliales bacterium | reverse complement strand
CGAAGGGGATATAGTTGCTTAACTACATCAAGAACTGTTTTTACCATTCCAACCGATGTGTAAGGACCAAAATATGTACTGCCATCCTTGTGTCTGTTTCGCGTAAGAAATACTCTTGGGAATCGTTCGTTTTTAATACATATCCAGGGAAATGTTTTGTCGTCTTTGAGTTGTATATTGTATTTCGGTTGATACTTTTTTACAAGATTGTTTTCAAGGAGAAGTGCATCTGGTTCATTTTCAACAACGATATGTCGGATGATTGAGATTTTTTTAACCAAAACACGTGTTTTTCCCTGTTCATGATTCTTGTTGAAATAACTTGAAACCCGTTTTTTTAGATTTTTGGCCTTTCCAACATATAGTAGTTCGTTATTTTTATCATAAAATTGATAAACTCCCGGTGAATCAGGAAGTGATTTTAATTGAATTTCTATGTCTGAAAAGTCTTTCATTTCTTTTGCAAAGTTAAGAAACTTGTTTCTATGTATTTCTTAATCAATCATAGAAATGTTTGGAAGAGGTTGTTAATGTAAAAATAGTTAAGTTTGCATAAAGCCGGAATTATGGATTTTAAAGGGAAAAAAATCTGGATAACAGGGGCTTCTTCCGGAATTGGGGAAGCAACAAGCATGAAATTTGCCAAACTGGGTGCAGAGTTAATCATTTCTTCACATGAGCCAGAAGAGTTGGAACGGGTTTGTAAAGCTTGTTCAGACCTGGGAGCAAAATGTACCATGATACCTTTCGATTTAAGTAAGCAGGATGAGGTTCAGTCTGCTGCAAATAAAGTAATAGAAGATTTTGGTGCTGTTGATATCTTTTTTAGTAATGGAGGCGTTAGTCAGCGTGCTGAAGTATTGGACACTCCTTTGCATATTGATCGATTTATTATGGAAGTGAATTATTTTAGCGGCATTACAATTACCAAAACCTTACTTCCAGCGATGCTTAAAAACGGAGGGGGGCATATTGTTGCGACCAGCAGCATTGCCGGTGATTTTGGTTTCAGGTTAAGATCAGCATACAGCGCATCTAAGCATGCAGTATATGGTTTTTATGAAACATTGCGTGCTGAAATGAAAGACAAGGGAATAAAAGCAACCGTTGTATCCCCGGGAAGAGTAAAAACCAATATATCGGTAAATGCTATAGACAAGCAAGGAAAAGCGCATGGTAAAATGGATGCCGGACAGGATGGTGGAATAACAGCTGAAAAATGTGCAGATAAAATAATTAAAGCATTAAAGAAAAATAAACCCGTTGCTTATATAGGTGGAAAGGAATTGTTAATGGTTTATATAAAGAGATTTTTCCCCAGAATATTTTTTAGAATAGTTTCAAAAATAGATCCAACATAGTAATTTCGTATAAAATTGTTAACTATAATACAATGGCAAAGATTATCAGTGGAATTCAGCAAATGGGTGTCGGTATCCCCAATGTTTATGAAGCATGGAAATGGTATCGTGAGAATTTTGGTGCAGATATACGAATTTTTGATGAGGCAGCTGAGGCTGGTTTAATGCTTCCATATACAGGCGGTCAGCCCAGAAAGCGACATGCAGTGCTTGCTATGAACCTTCAGGGAGGTGGTGGTTTTGAGATATGGCAATATACAGAGCGAACACCCCAGTTACCAGAATTTGATATTCAATTGGGTGATTTGGGAATTTTTATTACCAAGATAAAATGTAAAAATGCCAATCAAACGTATTCTATTTTTAAAGAAAAGGGCTTGAATGTACTTGGTGAAGTGAAGAAGAACCCTGCTGGAGAAGATCATTTCTTTGTGAAAGACCCTTATAACAATATTTTTCAGCTTGAGGAATCAAAAGAGTGGTTTAAAGATGAAGGAAAACCTACCGGAACAGTTTATGGTGCTGTAATTGGAGTTACAGATATTGAAAAGGCAAGAAAACTATACTCAGATTTGCTGGGATATGATAAGGTGGTTTATGATGAAAAAGGTCAGTTTGATGAGTTTGCAAGCCTTCCCGGTGGGAATGGTGCTTTTAGAAGAGTCAGACTTGCACAAAGCAAACCAAGAGTAGGTAGTTTCTCTAAATTGTTTGGAGAAGCTTATATTGAATTGGTAAAAGTTGAAGATAGGGAGCCCAAAAAGATTTTCGAAGGACGTTTATGGGGTGATCGGGGCTTTATTCATCTTTGTTTTGATATAAGGGGAATGAATGATTTACGGAAAGAATGTGAGGAGAAGGGATTCCCATTTACTGTAGATAGTGCGAATGCCTTTGAAAAAGGTTTTGATATGGGCGAAGCAGCGGGTCATTTTTCATATATTGAAGATCCGGATGGCACATTGATAGAATTTGTTGAAACCCACAAAGTACCTCTAATGAAAAAGTTGGGTATTTATCTGAATATGAAAAAGCGTGCACCGGAAAAGCCGGTTCCAAATTGGATAATCAAGGGAATGAAACTGCACAGATATAAAGGATAGGAAGCTATTTTTTACTGTAAAAGTTTAATTTAACATTTTTCAATACCAATTCTTTTTCTGAAGTAAATGCTTTAACATAAATTAGTACTGGGTTATTATCTGCTCGCGGAATCTCATAAAAGTAGAATCCTTTATTTCGTGTTTTACTGTTTTTAAAGTGGTAAAGCGGTTTATTGTTTTTATACAATGTTTCATTGGATACAGAGTCTTTCACTATAAATTCAATTTTTGGCATTGGTTTTTCTTCAAATTCATTTTCACAAATCATTTCTACAAGGGAAACACTGTTAAAATTTTTAATGTTTGATGAATACATACTAACAACTGCCTTATTTTCATTTTTGGGAATTATAAAATTTGCAGAGGCGCTGGAATCTTTTAATTCCAGAGTTTCTTTATCGAATATTTTTTTCCAGAATAAACCCTTATATGTGTCATCGGTTTTAAGAAAAACCTTCCAATATCTTTCTTTATCCATGCCAGACCATTGCAAAATAAATTCTTTGTACTGGTATATTTGAATTGTAGTAAGCACAATAAAAAAACAAGAAGCAGCTATTACCAGTAGCCTTACGGGTTTATTCGAAAAATTGAGTAAAACAGCAAAAGGAATAAATAATACACAATAAAAGTCAACATAAGCACGCAGACCATAACTTCCACCGTAATACCAGCACCACCAGGAAGATAGGATATATGTGAGGAAAAGAAAAAAAGCAAGCCATGTAAAAAACTCGTAGTATCTCTTTTTCAAAAGCATAATAATCAAACCAGCTATTCCAAGTAGTGTAATTGGAGTATAGACAAACAAACCTTTTCGATAGCTAAACAAAATGTTTACGAAATTGGGTTCAAGAAAGTTAAATCCTTCATCCTGATAACTATATACAAACCACTTTCCAATTTGAAGATACCAGGCCAGAAGTTGGGGAAAGATGGTAATAATCAACAGTATAAACGAAAGTCCAATAAAAATGGGTTTGGAAATGAAATATCTCCAACCTTCCTTCAATGTTTTTGGTGAACCGGCAAGAAAAGGGATGAATAAGACAATTATTATGTTT